>NZ_JBAMMY010000083.1:0-60655 GCF_051233685.1 Desulfobacterium sp. N47 | reverse complement strand
GTATTGTCAAAAACTCGGCATTTATTGCCTTTTGTGGTTCTCCAATGAAAATCGGAGCCCTTAAGTCCGCTCTATTGCCGGGATTTCAACTGTTGACCTGTTTAACAAGCCGCCTTTAATCGTTTTGAAATTAGCTCTATAGTTACAAATTTAATGGGTAATGGTTTTTAACGAAGCTGCAACTATCTACGAATCCGCCAATTATGGTATTTTATACAATAGAGCCACTTTCAAAATGTTTCGGTTTGGTCAAGGTCAAGGCGGGCAAAAATTTTAACCACAGGAATATATTTAGTATTTCGAGGATTAAAATTTGAGCCCAACGCAAAAGATCGGCCTAAATGGGACGTTTTGAAACAGGCTCAATACTTTTATAAATTATATGGACTTATTATTACAATATAATTGTGTATTATTGCAATTTAGGAAGAGCCAGCACATTGCAGTGTTTTTTCTTAGTCATATTTGCGGTAAGGGCCATTTTCTCAATTCCCCAATTTTTTATCACACCGATAACATCGTACCGGCTTTCTCTTAAAATATCATTTATCCCGTCGATATCGTTTTGCGGATGAAAGCCGGTTTCAAACACAAGTGCCGGTTTGTGCTTTAATATAGTGTTTTTTGCTCCAATCATGACGCTTGGTTCATGTCCTTCCACATCAATTTTAATAAATGATACCGGTTTATTATTACCATTTAGAATAATATCCAAAGGCAGAGTTTTGATTTCGTATTCACCGCTATCCGAAATCATAGACATTGTATGGTCAGAGCTATCTATAGCAAACCTGGCGGAGCCTTCTTTGTCTGAGCAGGCGCAGCTTACTAAGTTAATATTGTTAAGACTGTTTAAATGAAAAAGAGTTTTAATATATTGGTGGAGATTTATATTTGGTTCAATTGAGTAAACAGCTCCATCATCTCCAGCTTGATCGGCCATCACTAATGACAAGAGGCCTAAATTTGCCCCGATGTCAACAGCAGTGGTATTTTTTTTAACATATCGTCTTATTATCCATTCCATGCCCGGATCAATAGAACCTCTCATTTGTACACGGCTGGTAGCAGTTTCAGCGGAATCAACAGGAATCAGCAGGTTGCTTTCTGTGCGTACCAATTCTTTAATGCTGGTTTTTTGTAAATAATTTTTCAGTCTTTTGCGTATCCATGGGAGCATAGCAGAACCCGGAGAAAAATGATTCTTGAAGCGATAGTAGGCTCTTAATCGATCAAGTTCGTATTTCATATTGCACCTTTTTAGTTCAATAGGATGATTACACCCGAATCATCTGCAAAATATGGGCATGTTTTTGAAGGGGTCATGAACAGATTTTGACAGGTACATTCGCTCATTTCCATGCGATTTATACCAGGCAATATACGGATGTTGGTTCGAAGAACATTGTTGCAGACGCGAAATGCCCGGCAATAAAATTGTCACCCTGGTGTTCATAATATTGTGATTGAAATATTGCAATAAATTATTTTGTTTGCTTCCTGAATATTACATCATATAAAAAGATATTTTTGTTAAATATGGTTATCGGTTGACTGGATAAGCTTGCATAACGTATCATTCATCTATCATGATTAGTTATCGGGAATAATTTTATTTGCTTAATTTTTTAAAAATTTGAATGGAAGGTTTGATTTGTTTATAAGCCGTCAGGGTTTAAAGGGAGTTTGCAATGGGATCGTTAGATGAGCATATACTAAGAACGGCAAAGGAAATAGTTGTAAAATTTATTGAAACCGGAAGGATTTCTCCCACAGGTTTTAATGAATCATTTAAAGCTATTTATAAGTCTGTTGAAGAAGCTGTTAAAGGCACTGAAAATATTGCCGGAAAAGACGAAGAGAACTTGACACGATAAGTATATTGGCTTAGAAATCAGATCTCAACAGGCCAGTGGTGAATAATCTCCGGGCCGGGTGGAAATGTTTGAACCGAAACTGTGAGTACATAATATTGAATTATAGCTTGATGACATGAAAAAAGACAGGATAAATAAGATCAGAAATATCGGCATTATTGCTCATATCGATGCAGGCAAAACAACTGTGACTGAGCGCATCCTTTATTATACCGGCCGTTCCTACAAAATAGGAGAAGTGCATGACGGCGAAGCAGTAATGGACTGGATGCAGGATGAGCAGGAACGTGGTATTACGATTACTTCTGCAGTAACTACCTGCGTTTGGAAGGGTAATGATATACAGATTATAGATACTCCCGGTCATGTCGATTTTACCATTGAAGTTGAGCGATCACTGAGAGTGCTTGATGGCGCCATCGGCGTTTTTTGCGCAGTAGGAGGTGTTGAACCGCAGTCCGAAACAGTATGGCGTCAGGCTGACAAGTATCATGTCCCCAAAATTGCGTTTATTAATAAGCTTGACAGAATCGGCGCTGATTATCTCGGAACGATAAATATGATGAAAGAAAGGCTTCATGCTAATCCCCTTATTCTCCAGATTCCCATTGGTTCAGAAGGAGATTTTGCCGGGATTATCGATCTTGTCGGCATGAAGCAGATATTATGGGATAATGAAACACTTGGCGCCACTTTTTCAGAAAGCGAAATATCTCCTGATTATCTTGATAATACTTTGAAATATAAAGAAAAATTTATTGAGGTCCTTTCCGAGGTTGATGACGAAATTATGGAAGCCTATTTGTCTGAAACTCCAATTCCAAACGACCTGCTTGTTTCGGCTATAAGAAAGGCGACTATTAATCTTAAACTGGTTCCTGTCCTTTGTGGATCAGCATTGAAAAATAAAGGAGTTCAACCACTTCTTGATGCCATCGTAAATTACCTTCCAAGCCCTTTAGATGTTCCTCCTGTAAAAGCCATACATCCTGAAACCGGAGAAACTATACTGATTGAAGCCAAGGATAACGGCCCATTGGCTGCTTTGATATTTAAAGTTTCCTTGATGGAAGGGCGAAAGGTTTCGTTTGTAAGAGTTTACAGCGGTACTTTAAAAACGGGAGGAGAGGTATATAACCCCTCGCGCAAAATAAAGGAAAAGCTTTCCCGGATATTGAAAATGCATGCCAGCAAGAGAGATCGTATCGAAGAAGCAGGCGCCGGAAGCATTGTAGGAGTGGTTGGCCTTAAAACATCTTCAACCGGTGAATCTCTTTGTTCTTCCGAGCATCCTGTTTTGCTGGAAAATATTGAATTTTATGAGCCGGTTATATCTATAGCTGTTGAACCGAAAACTCATGCTGATCAGGAAAAACTAGATGAGGTTCTGACAAAGTTTGCAGATGAAGATCCCACGTTGAAAGTTCGCAAGGATGAAGATACCGGGCAGACAATTTTGTCCGGTATGGGAGAGCTTCATTTAGAGATAATAATCAGCCGGATGATGAGAGAATTCAAGACCAGCGTAAATGTCGGAAAGCCTCAGGTTATGTACAGAGAGACCATAACTTCCGAATCTGAAGGATCTGCCGTTTTCGACCGCGAAATTGCCGGACAGCGTCATTTCGGAGAAGTGCACTTAAGGCTTAAGCCTCTTAGAAGGGGAAGCGGCAATAAAGTCCTGATCGATATGAAAGATGAATCTGCTATCCCTGCTGTGTTTATGCCCTTTATTGAAAAAGGCGTAACGGAGTCATTTGAAAGCGGCACGCTGATGGGATACCCTGTTGTGGATGTTGAAGCTGTTGTTACCGGGGGTTCTTTCAGGGAGTCGCTTGGAACCGAGATATCGTATAAGGTAAGTGCCGCTATGGCCTGTAAGGATGCCCTGACAAAAGGTGAGCCGTTTTTGCTTGAACCGATTATGGATGCCGAAATATTTGTACCGGAAACCTTTATGGGTGACATAATAGGGGATTTGAATTCCCGGAGTGGAAAAATTGAATCTATCAGCACAAGATCAGGAATGCATGTAATTAAAGCGACCGTTCCACTTTCGCGTATGTTTGGCTATTCTACTTCAATAAGATCGGCTACACAAGGCAGGGGAACATTTAGCATGCAGTTTGCCCGCTTTGACCGCACATGATTCCTATGTTTCCATAAGGCCTCTTAAAGGAAACGACACAGCTCATCCAAATCCTGTTCCGATGTGACGGGGTTTGCCTATCATTTGCATCTTGCTGAAATTTTTTCCTGTCCGTTTGGTCTGATAAGATGGAGTTTGTTTCAGATAATTACCAGTTTTTTAACCGCATCAACTACTTCTTCAGGATCATCCATAACCTGGAGTATATCAATGTCTTCTTCTGAAATCTTGTTCGATTCCAGCATCCTGGATTTAATCCATTTTTTGAGCCCACCCCAATAGTCCGATCCGACAAGAATAACCGGCAGCGGTCTTATGCGGTGTGTTTGAATAAGCGTAACAGCTTCAAAAAGCTCATCTATTGTACCATATCCACCCGGCATAATGATATATGCGTAAGCATATTTTATAAACATTACTTTTCGGATAAAAAAATATTTAAATTCAAGCTTTATGTTTGGATATTGGTTTGGTTTCTGCTCAAAAGGCAATATGATATTAAGGCCTACGGACTTTCCGCCTGCTTCGGCAGCGCCTTTGTTTGCTGCCTCCATAGCTCCTCCGCCTCCGCCCGTTATAACAGCAAAATTGTTTTTAACAAAAAGAGAAGCTATTAATTCGGTTTTTTTGTATATGGGATCATCCGGCTTGATTCTTGCCGAGCCGAAAATACTTACAGCCGGTCCCAATTCATGAAGAGCCTCTATCCCTTCAACAAACTCACCCATAATCCTGAATAACCGCCAGGACTCTGAAATAGACAATTCATCTATCAAATACTGTTTTTCCATTTTTTCCCCTAAACTGTAAGCATTAAGCAAAACACTTAAAAGTGAGACTTTATAAAAAAACCGTCATTTTTGATTTTAACCATTAAAATATGTGATAAATCAAACTGAAACTTAAAGAAATTGCGGTAAAACTGTAAGATTTTTATCAGTTATTTACTTCCATGTCAATTGCGCATTGACAAATCTGCGATATGTGATTAAATTTCAAAGAATATGTTTTGCAACGTTGATAACTTTAAAGTTATCTTTTTTCTTTTTTTAAACCGCCTCTCTTTATATTTAAACAAATAATTTAATGAATAAAGAACCCATCGATCTTCTGAAAAACGTAACTATAATAAATGAACTCGGCCTTCATGCCAGGGCTGCAGCTAAAATTGTAAATATTGCCGCTAAAGCCAAACAAAAAATCTGGATTATAAACGACAAAGAAAAAATAGATGCTTCAAGCATAATAGATATCCTTACCCTTGGATATACCAAGGGTACCCGGATAACCTTTGAGGCGGAAAACGAGACTGATATTGATATTTTAAATCATATAATAATCCTGGTTGAAAATGGGTTTGGAGAATAATTTCAACATGTCTGAAAAAGAAAATATAGAAGAAATAAGATTAAACGGAATTGAAGCTTCACCCGGAATCTGTATTGGCAAAGCATACCTCGTTGATAAAGAAGGTGTGGATGTAGTCGAAAAGTATTTTATCGACAAGAAAAACCTGGATAATGAACTAAAGCGCTTTAAAACAGCAGTAAAACAGGCAGTTAATGACTTAAAACAAATAATCGAAAACATACCAAAAGATGTGCGTAATTATACCGGCATCATTGAAACCCATGTTGCTCTTCTTAGAGACAGGAAACTCTATGATAAAACCATAGAAACTATAAAAACCGAAAGAGTTAATGCTGAATGGGCCCTTAAAAAGGTTGTAGCAGGCATCAAGGTGATGTTCCTGAGCATAAATGATCCTTATCTTAAGGAACGGTCTAATGATATTTCTTATGTTTCAGATCGGATCATGAAGATTCTGATGGGATCTGAAGAAGTAAATATCGGCAAAATAGACAAGCGCGTCATTCTGGTTGCTAAAGATCTTTCACCTGCCGATACAAGCCAGATCCAGTTGGATAAAATTATGGGTTTTGTTACCGACCGTGGCGGTAAGACTTCTCACACAGGCATCATAGCCCGTACACTTGAAATACCTGCTGTTCTCGGCTTGGGTAATGCTACAAAAATAATACATAATGATGATACGTTAATAATAGACGGATCAACAGGTGTTGTAATTGTAAATCCCTCAGAACGAACACTAAATAAATATAAAGAGATTGAAACCAGAGAAGAAGAGCATAAAGCACATTTAACGCTTGAAAGCTATTTTAAGGCAAAGACTATCGATGGTTTTTCTCTGCCGGTTATGGGGAACATAGAGCTTCCTGAAGAAGTTCCTTCAGTGCTGAACCATGGCGGCGATGGCATAGGGCTTTACAGAACCGAATTTCAATATCTTACACGAAGCGATTTCCCAAGCGAGGAAGAACTCTTTGATAAATATAAAACTGTTGTTGAGTCGATAGCTCCGAAGCCGGTGACAATCCGCACGCTTGATATAAATGGGGATAAAGCGCTTGTTTCTTCCAACGGTTTTGACGAACCAAACCCTGCTCTTGGACTTCGTGCTATAAGATACTGTCTGGAACGGCCTGAAATTTTTATAACGCAGTTAAAAGCAATATTAAGAGCCGCTGCTTTTGGTAATGTGAGAATCCTGTTTCCAATGATATCAAGCATTGATGAAATACGCGAAACAAAAAAATACCTTAATGAAGCAGCTGATCTGCTTGAAAAAGAAGGAAAGGCTTATAATAAGAATATCCCGTTCGGAATAATGATTGAAGTTCCATCCACAGTTATAATGGCCGATGCTATGGCCGATGAAGCTGATTTTTTCAGTATTGGTACAAATGACCTCATCCAATATACTCTTGCGATAGACAGGGTTAACATGGGAGTCGCACACCTTTATCAACCATTTCACCCTGCTATTTTACGCATGATCAAGCACGTAACGGATGTTTGCAAAGCAAAAGGAATAAAGGTTTTTGTATGCGGGGAAATGGCAGGTGATCCTTTGAATGTTCCGGTTCTGCTTGGGCTGGGGATAGATGAACTGAGCATGAATTCCCAGTCAATTCCGGCTGTAAAAAATATGATACGATCACTGAAGATCGAGGATACGAAAAAGTTAATGAAAGAAATTCTTAAACAGACCACTACAAATGACGTAATAAAACTTGTTGAAGCCTCTTTCGGAAACATTATTTCTAAATAGGATAGAATCGGTACACCATTAATTTGAAAAATATACGGATTGGGGCAAATTATAAAAAAGGAACCATAAAACCGTAATTTATACATTTGGAAGAAATCATTGGAAAATACCCGCAATAAAATTATTTCTGAAAACAGAAAAGCACGGCATGACTATTTCATTGAAGATGAATATGAAGCAGGTATGGTTCTTCTTGGAACCGAAGTTAAATCTTTAAGGCTTGGCCGGGCAAACCTCAAGGATTCATATGCCAAAATCAAAAACGGAGAGATTTTTGTTCATCAAATGCACATTGGACCCTGTCCCTTTGCCTATTATGGTAACCACGATCCTTTGAGGATAAGAAAACTGCTTTTAAACAGGCAGGAGATCAAGAAGCTTACAAGCAAGGTGAATGAAAAAGGACACTCCCTGATTCCTTTAAGAGTTTATTTCAAAAACGGAAAAATAAAAATTTCAATCGCACTCGCAAAAGGAAAAAGGCAATATGATAAACGGGAAGCCATAAAAAAACGCGACGAAAACAGAGATATGGAAAGAACAAGAAGTGAAAGATAATATCCGTTTCTTGACAAACAGCCATTCAGCGCTTAATATTGTAGTGTAAACAAAAAGTTCTTTATTATAAAGTCTGCCCATTTGGGGGCGAAACGGCTTCGACGGGGATAAAGAAGTCCAGGTTGCATACCGAGCGCCTGTCAGCTCGTAAAAGAGACGGGAAATAAAGATAATCGCAGACGATTATAATTACGCATTGGCCGCTTAGGGCCAACGTCCTGTCCTGTTTTTCCTGCGGATAAGATAAGGGCGTCGACTAGTAGGATAGATGATTTGTACCACCTGTTGCAGACCATCGAAACAATAACAGGGTAGCCGGCTTATGCATCTAGCCTGAAGGAGGCATGATCCGGCGAAATATAAAGTTCAGGAAAAGTATGTAGACGCCTGTGCGGAAGATTTTCGGACGCGGGTTCAACTCCCGCCGCCTCCACCATTTATGTTCAATAAATTCAGTAAGCTATAATTTCGACTCATCTGACATTGGTAGAATACTGGTAGAATTCCAGGCGTTTTCTATTGTCTCGTCAACTCTCAAGAGTCGGATAAAGGCGGGATAGTTTTATCCTGGCATCCTGTGCAGTGAATTGCCAATTAACCTTGGCGTTTTTGTTGTTTCTGAACTTTTCCCATGCCGCCGGATTGAAATTGATCACTTTGAAACCCTACCCGCAATTTGTTTAGATGAAAAATATGGAAAAAATGACGTATCAACTGATTCTTTGAGTCGTCTATGGCACTCTTCGATTGAATGAGGAGAACGGGATATAATTTTTTGTTTAACAGCCAATATTTAATTTAAATTAAACCAATTAAATCATTATGACTTCTGAATAATCATATCTATTATCAGAAAATATGTAATACGAAAAATCTGCACTTTTTATGGAAATTTCAAAAACGATAGTTAAAATAATTTATCAATCTTATCTGCAAGCACCATAATATCGACAGCAATTTCGGTATCTATTTTAATAGACATATCTTTTTCTCCTTCATCAAGCGGCTGCCAGAAGCTAATCTGTTGCTCCAGAACCGGAAGATCGGCATCCGATACTTCTTTTTCACGCTTTATGATGCGTTTGCGCAAAGTATCATGGGTAGCCAAAAATTCCAGAATTATATAAGGCGCCTTTTTTGATTCTGCTAATATACGGAACCGGTTGCGTTCCTCAAATTTAAGAAATGCTGCATCGACAATTACCGAATAACCGGCATCCAGCACCTTTTCTGCAAGTACTGCCAGTTTGTCATAAGTTTGTTTTGTTGCCCCCGAAGTATATATATTTTCGCAGTATGAGGCTTTGCTGTTATCTTCCGTGCTTATGCCGAAGATTCTTTTTCGTTCAACGTCAGAACGTATGCGGATCGCATACATTTGCTCAATCAACTGCCGGGTTACCGTGCTTTTGCCGGATGCCGACAACCCGCGGGTGATTATAAGTTTCGGAGAAACCGCTTTTGTGCAACGCTTTGCAAGGCGCAGATAATTGATAAACTCATTTTCTGCTTCTGTTTTTTCTTCTTCGCTGATTCCTTGCTGTTTGGCCCGTATCGAAGCTATCTTGGCGCGTACAAGCGCTCTGTAAACAACATAATACGGCAAAACACACAAACCGGGATAATCGCCGCTTTTTTCCAGATAATTATTTAAAAAACATTTTGCAAGTTGAGGATGCTTACGCGCCTCAATGTCCATAATAAGAAAGGCTATTTCACTTATCACATCAATCCATCGAAGATTCGGGTCAAATTCTATGCAATCAAATGCAACAGGAGAATTGTTTATCCAGGCAATGTTTCTTAAATGCATGTCGCCGTGACATTCGCGGATAAACCCTTCGGCCTTTCGCTGTATAAATGTTTGTTTAAGCCTTTCAAAAGCAGATTTGCACCAGCCTTCCAGTTCATCTATCAGAATGTTGTTTCCGTTTTTAATATTTTTCCTAATCTGAATAAAATTATTTTCTACAGGCTTTCTGATGTGTTCAAGATCTCCGTACTCGCTCTTCTTTGGGGCAACTGCTGTTTTTTTATGGAAATCAGCTATCAGCCGTGCAATGGCATCAATATGCCGGACTGTGAGTTCACCTTTTGCCAGCATACGATCAAACTGAACTTCTTGTGGGAACTGAACCATTTTTACAGCAAACTCAATCGGCCCGCCAATGCCGTTTAAAAGCGGTTTTGCTTCTGAACCTGTTATAGTTATAAGCTCCAGGTATAATCCCGGTGCAAGTCTTTTGTTTAAACGCAGTTCTTCTTTACATAAGAAATGCCTTTTCTCAAGAGTGGAAAAATCCAGAAATCCCAGATTAACCGGCTTTTTGATTTTATAAGCATAAGTTCCGGTAAGGATAATCCATGAGGCATGCGTTTCAATAAGTTTGCAATCAGTTACCGCATGATCATATAGATCAGGATTCATCAAAGCGGAAATTAAACCGGCGGGCGGTTTTTGGCTGTATATTAAGTTATCGGATTCCATGGATTTAACCTAATCTATAAGGTACTCGAAGTTTGACATTTCAAGTTGGCACTGTATTCAAGCGGGAACATTTCCCCTATAAATAATCTCTCAATTTATATTCTGAATTCCTATGCATTTATTGCGAATATCCAAAACCTCTTCATAGCGGGAACGTATCATTGCCTCTTTATTATTTATGTGAGCTTTGGCTTTCTCCTCTAAGCCTTGGCTTATTATTTGTTTTGTATCATGCAAGTGGTTATTGGTAATTAATATGTTCTGATCTTCCGGTGGCTCACCTTCAATATTAAATATTTCATAAAATTCTTTTCGGCTTCCATCTTCAAAAGTGACGGTAAAAAAACATCTTACAGCCAAGCAGGATGGAATTCCATCCCCTTTTACGTTCAACACATCGCCGGTTACCCGGTCGCTTTTATAATATTGGATAAGAGCATCTATTAGCGGATGTCCTAAACCGAGCAAATCGACATTTTTCTTCCGGGTTGATATCTTTCTGGAAAAAGTAACATTTTCATATCGTGCCGCCACCCTGGGAAAATCTCTTAAAACCTGCGGAACTGTTATAGCGATAAGATCTCCGGATGGAATATAGCTGCCGCCTAAGCGCAGAATAGCCTTTTCGGTAAATACTTTTAAATCGTCAAGAGAGAATTTTCCTTTCAGCTCTCTGTAATATTCCAGATTAAAAGTGGAAAGATCCTGAGTAAGCTGTCTTAATGCCTCGCTTGCTTCTTTAGCCTTGTTAATAGCTTCGGCAATTTCCTGTTCAGTCCGTTTGTAATTTCGGTTTATCAGGGCTTCCTTATACAAATCATTATAGTTAGTTGAGGAACCCATAAATCCGAGTATTTCGGATCTGAAATCTTCGGTTACCTGGCCGGTTACCGGATCTACCTTACCTATAGCAGAAGCAATTTCAAGAAGTTTTTCTTCTAAAATTTTGTAAACCTGTTCCTCAATGGTCTCCTCAGCCACCAAATTATATACCTGAGCTGTTTCAGTCTGGCCGTATCTGTGAATTCTCCCGATTCTTTGCTCAACAGCCATAGGATTCCACGGTAAATCATAATTGAATAAGAGCCGGCAGACCTGCAGGTTAATTCCTTCCCCTCCCGCCGAAGTTGAAATAAGAAATTGAGCCCCACTCTCATCCCAGAATGATTCACATGAAGCTATCTTATCTTCAAGAGGTCCTCCTTTCAGTATAGCTATTTTTTCAGGGGGGTAGTATTTACCAAGTTCTTCTTTGAGGTAATAAAGCGTTTCAAGGTATTGGGTAAAAATAATCATCTTGTCATTTTTATTTTCCCTTCTGATTTGTTCGATAGCCCGGATTAAAGTGTCAAATTTACGGTCTGCTTTTTCATCCACCAGATCAATTAACTCTTTAACCTTTTTTTCCTCATCAGGGATATTGGCATCTGCCTCAATAGCTTCATCTTCAGATTCCATAACGTCCAGCGCCCAATGAGTTACTTCTTCTTCAAATTTAGGACGTTTCTTCAAGCGTTGCTTCAATCCGGCAATATAAGCATCTGCTTCAGTATAATCTATCAAACCTCTGGCATAAGAAAGTAAGTCGATTACCGCTTTTCGCATCAGATCCTGATATTGAATGATTTTTGAAGAGACTTCCGCACGTGTAATAGAACCTTGAAATCCGCTTTCCAATGCCATTTGTTTTCGAGCATAAAGAGCGATAAGCCGCCGCCGCAAAGCTTGTTTAATAGCTCTTGGGCTGGACGACATTATTTTCTGGAAAGTTGCCATGATAAAACCAACGGCTCTCTGCTGGCTGGTTGTTTTATCTTCAGCTATACCGGCGGCGTTATACCCTTCCTTGAGGTATTCGGTCAGTTGGTCATAAAACCTTTGCTCTCTCATGGAAAGCTTAAATTTTTGAGTATGCACCTGACGCCGCATAAAAATCGGATTACCATAAGCATCCGTTGCCTCTTTTTTGATACGCCGAAACATCACTCTTCCTAGTAGTCCCCGATGATCATGTATTGCTTCGGGCTTTTCAAAAAGCTGATCGTCCAGCAGTTGAATCAGTGACCAGAACTGGTAGGCATCACCCTGATGCGGAGTAGCTGTGAGAAAGAAGAGATCCCGTGTCTTGCCTTTCATCTTTTCTGCAAGACGGTAGTTTTGAGTTGCCTGTATTTTTTTGCCGTATTTTTTTCTGGTCAGATGGTGCGCCTCATCAAAAACGATAAGTTTCCAATCGGGAGCGGCCATTATCTTTTCCAATCGGTTGGGCTTCTTGATGGTATCAATTGATGTGATAACCAGATCATGACGTTCCCAGGCATTAGCTCTTGAGTCTGTGAAATCCTTGCCGAATATATCAAAATCAATCCGGAAATAATCTCTCATTTCATTTTGCCAGTTTACGGTCAGACCGGCAGGGCAGACGATCAGTATTCTTTTACATTCCTCTCTGGTCAGAAGTTCGCGTATTATCATCCCGACTTCAATGGTTTTTCCTAATCCAACTTCATCAGCAATCAGGAACTTACGTCTTCGGGCATTGACAACCTGGTGTGTTAGAATAATTTGATGAGGAAGCAGATCGGTCTTGCTGTTGGAAAGCTCCCCCCCGGAATTCTCAAGAGGGAACTGATACGCCAACTGCTTTAAAAAGAAATCGACAGGATTATCCGATTCTCCATTTTGATATCTTTTGAAAATATCGGGAACCGGCGTAAGAAAATTTTCAGGAAAGGTTTCCAGTATCCTCTGGCCGTTTCTTTCGAAAACCACGTCAACCTGATAGTTCCCGTTTTTCTCTTTTAAGCGAAATACTTCACCAGATCCCAGTTCAGGGCGGTAGAGAACCGTTACTATGGTGTTTTCTTTTATTTCCATCTGATTTTTTAACCGCTCTTATTAACTTGATAAATTAAAACCGGTTGAATAGACAGGGCATTCCCGAATATCCCGTTTATTTGGAGTGCCGAAAATGTAATCCAGGGGAAGTTTTTCTCCCCGGTATTCCGACCAGAAAGACTCTCCCTTATATAACCTGCCTTTGCAAACAATCTGAACTTCAATTATCTTTTGATCGAGAACTTTAGCCGACGATTGAAGAATTTTATGAATAGTAAGAGCAAGCATTTTCCTTTCATCTCTTCCGGCCAGATAAAGAACATCATCAATACCCACTACCATGAAAGAGGAACTTGAAGGGATTCCTTGAGTTCCGCTTTTTAATTCCCGAAGGAAATCAAGAAACCCGATTTTGTTTTCGTAAGGTGCAAGGCCCTCTTCTCCGAAATAATCTTTCAAATATTTTTGTTCGAAAATCTCATAACCCTTCATTTTAAACCTCTACCATGCTTAGTATTTTGTTAATCGGCTCCTGAAAGGTTGGGTTTTTCTCCTTCAAGTAGATAAGGGAAACCCGGATTTTGGGGATGATGGAGCGGAATTCATTCAACCAGGGAATCAAGTTTTCTGAGGTTTCAGCAAGACCCATCAGGAGATGTAGCACATCCACCAAAGACACCCGATCAAATTTATCCTCTTCCATTTCAGGGAAAAGCATTAGCTGATTTGTATTTTTCACTTTTCCTGTAAAAAGTTTCTGAAGGTCATTGAATCTTTCAGAAGGCGGCTTTACTTCGTAAGTTCTTCCTCTCTTGGCGCGGCCCTTTCGCATTACACCAGCCTTGATCAGAACATCAGGCTCAAGGATTCCTCTTGTGGCTTTGTGAACCTCATCGCTCTGGATTTCTTTCCGGTCACAAAGGCAGGTAAGATAAATATAGCTTACAGGATCAATAAATTCCAATTCCGACGGCAGCGGTTGCTGAGATGTAACGATCTGTTCCACCATCATGCGGATGGAGATCAGGGCATCGGATAAAGGAACCACGTCTTCCTTATAATCCACAATAAGACCATAATACTTGCTGTAGAGTTCGAGGCATTTGCCGATCAAAATGATATTTGTATCCGCCGGAGACAACTTTTCCTTTCCGTATCTTCCTGACTCGATAGTCTTGATTTCATCCCTTGCTTTTTGGCGGATTTCCTTCCTGACCCCGGCCCATGATCGTTGCCTGGATTCAGCCTGGCCGTTTCTTTTTTTACAGACATGAATGAGGTCGTAAGAAATAGCCTGTTTATCCATAAGATGCAGGGAGCTTTCGGATTCTCCGTGTATCGGATATATGGCCTCAATGAGAAAACCGGCATTACAGATAGATTCAAGAAGGGATTCCCAGGCGCTTCCTTCAGCATGGTGGAAAGTGAAAATCATTAAACCGTTATCATCAAGAACATCACAACATTTACGCCAGACCTCGGTTAAACCGTCCTTATAGTCTTTGGCAGTCTTACCACGGGTAGGGTTTTCAATAATTTCTTCTGCTTTTGGAGTAATATCAGGTGAAAAATATGAATAAGTTTTGGAAAGGATTAATCTCAACCAGACATAAAAAAAGTCGGCAAGCTCAGAATAGTTGACATTCCCAGCATAAGGAGGATCTGTAATAACCAATTCTGAATTTGAAGTAACCAAATTCTGTGAATTGCCGCAAAGCAACAGGCAATTATCTGAATTACTCTTAATTACTTCTCTTGAAAATCTGAACCGATCATTATTAATTTCGATCGGCAACCGATCAAATGGTTTCAGATTATATTCTTTTCCTCTTAAAACAGCATTGAATAATGCAGTAAAAGTTCCCATACCAAAAGGGCCACCCCAAACACTACTTTCGCATATCGTTGCCTTAGGCTGAAAATCATGCCGAGCAAATATCTGGCGAATACAGTTACGTTGCCAAATATAGCTACAAAAATCGCTCATATTATTTAAGAGGTTAAAAAATCCACTCAGCAGCATCTCCTTCAAAACCTGATCTTCTTCTCCATCAATTGCCTTTAAAAGAGTACTCAGACACAGCAACTGCCGCGGATTAAACATCTGATGCCAATAATTGTAATGATGTTCTAACAACCGGTGAGTTTCCTGACCATTTGGAATCTCACCTTTCGGATAGGGCAATTCATCTTTTTCTTTTTCCCACCTCTTATCGGCCTCCTGATATCTTCTTAGATCAGCAGAGGATATTTTTTTAAAAAACTTACCATTGTTATTGTTGATATTGCAGGCATGGGAAATATTTTTTTTGCGCCCTATAGGAGTTTCGGACAAAAGTTCTTTCTCCTCATAAACAACATCGCCTCCGCATTCCTGACAATAGCCTTCAACGGCGTATGGTTTAACAGGGAGGAGCTGATCCTGGGGAAGACTGCGAATGGAGTTTATGATTTTGTCCTTATTTCCGCATGAGAGGCAGGTAAAGCTTCCTTTTTCAGTTACATTTCCCTTAAGAGGCAGATAGTCTTTCTGGCATACAGGGCAGGAAACCTGCTCCGGCAATGAGCCGCGATATTGCCAGACGGAGTAACAATGAGGACAGAGAAGCACAGTAAGGGGAACTTTCTTTTTCTCTTTTTTGATATATACTACCGGTCCGACTCTGTTGCTGTAAAAGCACCACGGGCATTTGGCGCTATGATCTTTGGAGTCATAAACCGCCCAGCGCTTATTTGTTCTTTTATCCCCGGCTGAATCTCTTGAGTTATTGACCATAAGAGATTCTTCGGCAATCAATGACGCCATTCCAATATCCACATCAAACACTTTCTTGCACTTGCCGCATAAATAATCCGGAAGATAGCGGATGGTGGGTGACTTCATAGCAATTATGTAACTGGAAAAAAGAGGCACTTCTTTTTTGCATGTCGGATTGGTGCAGACAGCGGATTTTACCCAGAAGGTATAAATTATATCCGCTTCTTCTTTTCCTGTTTCGCAACAAGGACATTGGGTTTTATAATGGCTGAGAAGCTCTTCTTTGACCGTTTTTCCGCTATGGGTGGGACGTTCCTCCAGTCTTTTGAAAGCAGCTTTAAGCTCATCAATATCTACAGGTTCTGCCTCAGTTTTGACAATAAACCAGGCAACAGGATTAAGATCAATGCCGGTTACACGGCAGCCAAGGCGAAGGGCTTCAACAACAGTGGTTCCGCCTCCCATAAACGGATCAAGGATTCTAATATCGTTTGTGTCAGGATCGTTTGTATGATCTTTGTAGAACTCAGCCATGATATCCGTACCGGACGGTTTCATAGCGCCTAACAGAATTGCCCGGAATACGCAGGAAGCCCGACGGGCAAACCATTTATGCATCTGGTAAATAGGCTTGAAAGCATTTCTTTCCGGGATTGCCAGGCGGTTGATTTCTACTATGGGAAATGATTCTTCAATGGCCTTTTTTACTGTCGGATTCAATATCCGGTCTCCAGTTCTATCCATGGAGTAAGCATTTCCATTAAAGAAAGGCCGCCATGCTTATACAGCTTTGTTGCAGCAGTTCCCGTTGAACGGGTCTTCACCCTGCCTCTGACCATAGCAATGTTACGTGAAGGATCACAAAAAACATCATCACTTAGAGGCGGTTCAGGATTTTCGTTTAAAGGTGCATTGCGGTTATTACCAAAATATTCATTCAATGCTGCCAGTTCCTGCGGGCTTCGGGGAAAATCCATTCCGGTTCCAAAAAATATATACCCGTGATCACTGGTAATGATTATTTTCTTTTTTCCCTTAATCTGCTGAGCGGTATTCATCCACGCTGTTTCAAAAAGAGAATGAATATTTGCAAAATGACTTTCAAATCTTGCGCCGCTGTCTTTATAAGTTTCGTCAGGAAAACTCGACCAGACAAGAAGTGGCAGCCCTTTATATTCTCCGGAAACAGGCAGGCAATAGTTGCCGGAGTATAAAACAACGATCCCTTTTTCTTTAAGCTCTTTTCTTGTGGGCAATTGAGAGGGAGAAATTTTTCCGCAGGAAAACTCTCTTTCGATATAATCCATTGTTTCTGATGGAGCGGGAGCAAGTGACGTATCTATATGGGTTAATTTAAAGCCGGATTTTTTGGCTAAATTCACAATCATTGGTATTTCGCGCAGGGAAAGCCCATCGAAAATAATAACAGCGGTATCCGGATCCGAGAGAACGGACAAGAGTCTTTTGGCCGGATCTGGGTTTGAAAGAAGCTCGCCATAAACACGCCCGGCGGCAGAGGCTGTTAATTGCTCAAATAAATTTACAGACTCTTCTCCCTGTTTAAGAAAGTCTAAAGGGCCGTTTTGAGAATAAAGACCGGAACTCCAGATTTCATTAAGCAGCCATTCCTTTATCCAGGGAAGACGGGGGCCAGGGCTTGTCAGATTCTCAATTAAATCCAGGCTAAGATTTTCCATTATATTTTAACCTCAACGGCTAATTCTGCCGAATACTCAGCACCGGCAAGAGCAGGAAGCGCTTCTATCTGCTGTTCTATCTGAGACTTGGTAAACCTTCCCGCTTTAGTGATGTAAATTTCGGCAGTCAGGTCACCCTGGCCGCTCAGAGATCCACGAAGGCCGGTTGGAAGCGTGCTGAGATCTCCAATGTCCTTTTTCTGGTAAAAGATCTGATAACTGACGTTGGTTGAGATACTCTGTTCGTATTCCTGAAGACGAAAAGCAGTTTCCTGACGCAGACTTCCAATACTGTTTTGAGGAGGTATTTTTAGCTGTAATTCTTTTGTTTTTAACTTTGGACAGATACATGGGTCCTGTTGGCATAAGGGACAAGAGGTATCAGAACATTCGCAAGGTGTTTGACCACATCCCGGACAAGATTCCGGTATGCACTTACAAGATCTCAAACCACACTTTGGACATTCGGCAGATGGTGGCTTCGGCTGAGGTTGTAGAGTTTCAAAAGGAGGCGATATTTTGGCATTAAATATTTCCGTTTCGTTAAGTGGAGGATTAATTTTGCAGTAATTTCCCGTGCTGTGTTGGATACCGATGATTGCATCTTTGCACAGATCCCGGATTGCATTTGAAACAGCCCTTATATTTGTCGGGACAGGAAATCCAAGAGTAGCCCGGTACTCAGCATCAACCTCCTTAACCAACCGGTTTTTGATCTCGTCTATCCTTCCCTCCAGATGCTCACGGAATGTCAGCATGGGGAAGTAATCATTATTCAGTTTTTCAAGAACTTTATCCTTTAAGAAGTCAGAAGGTAAAAGCTCTAATTCAATTCGGTCTTCCAATACGGAACTACCGTAAATCTCCCAGCCGACAAAGACCAACCCTGCCTTCTTTATCCTGTCTATTATGCAGCTCTGGTCGGTTCGGGCAATCCTTTCATATTCCGCCAGACGGGAAGATTTTTTAGTATTTCCGGCCAGTGTCTTGGCTGCTATAACTCGTTTTGCCCATTTCAGAAGGTCTTTGTCGTTTCCGAGCTGGAATTGATCATCTTTTGGTTCAAGAAGAAGTATCAAATTGCGATAATCCGCCCCAAAATATATTGAATGCCTTTCTTCCTTTGTAAGTCTTCTGCCTGTGAAGACATACCGTGGACGGGTTTTATCAAATTGCTTTAAGATCTCCTTTACCGTTTCAACAGACTCGAAAACGGTAACATTATCTGTTTCCTTAAATATTTCAATTTTCAGGAGATCATAGAGTTTTTCCCTTGCAAGACCATCCGAATATGAAATTGATTTGAATTCAACCTTTGCTTCTGGATTTTCTTCCAGGTCGAAATAGTATCGCCCTTCCTGATGCCAGAAGTAAGATGCGTATTTCTGAAAAGCCATGAGGGATTGTTCGAAAGTATTTATATCAATAGATGGAGAAATGATATCCTGTATGAGTTGATCTCTTGAAGCGCCGATACTCCCGCTGGTTCCGGTTAAAGTGTAAAGAAGAACCGCAGGGGCAATTTTTTTAGCTAACGATGCTTTAGAGAGCAGGTCTTCCATGTTTTCGCTTGCCTTGTTAATGAGATCTCCGCTTGGGTCCAGATCCTTCAGCATTATGGTAGTTGCCTTGTCTTCGAGCGAAACACCAGCAGGCGTAATAATATCATGGCTTGAATGGGTTAACCGTACCAGATTGCCGAGAAACGCCAAAGCGCCACGGACATTCTGAAAACCGCCTCTGGCAGGAATCTTTTTCAGGATAATATCAAGCAGGGATGGTGAAAAAGGGTATGTATCATTAAACCGGGTTTTTATTTCGTCCTTTTCTATAGAAGCATGTTTTCCCCATATTTGGATGTGACTCTCAATTACCGGAATGATCCGGCTTTTATCAAAATCCCTGTAATTATTAAACAGCCTGTGAAGTATGATGTTGTTCTGGTCTTTTGTATTATCAAATTGGACTACACAACGGGGAACCCTTTTCAATGTGCTGCCCGGCTCTACACGGTCACTGTATATACTGGCAAATAAGGTTACTTGTCTGGATCGGTTGCTGAATTCAGAGAGCATTTGAAGGAAGGCAATGTTCTGGGCCTGGATAGCCGGATCGCTGATGACCTTTATTCCCTGTTCAAGTTCATCAAAAATAAGAATAACTTTCCTGTCTCCAAGAGCTTTTTGAAAATCCGAAAGTTTAGGGTGAGTTTTTCCCATTGGAATTGGAGAGCCCAGGGATTGGAAGATCATGTTCCAAATAGAATCGTGAGGATCATCAGTAAATTTGTTTATGATTATAACCGCATCTTTAGGCGCGTTCCATGTCAAAGAATTTTTCGAAAGCCATGCTTGAGCGATTTCCGGGTGTTGAAATAAATGGCAGATCAATAAAAGCAGATGTGATTTACCGCTGCCTTTAAGACCTTCAAAAAGGAAAAGGCCTGAGCTGGTTTTAGATGAAGCAAAACGCAGAGTAATATGCTCAATGACTTTTGAAATATCAGTGGTAGGGTAAGTAAGATCTAAAAAATTCTTAGGGCGGGCTTCGAGTTTTGTTTTTGTTTCATCTTTCAGGTTGGCAATATCAATGATACCTTCGATTTCAGAAGATATTGTTTCCGGGCGCGGGGTCAGGTAAGATGAATAACTCATAATTGCTCCTGTACGTGATTGTGAAAAATAATTGATTTTTCATAACATAAATATAAATGTTGAGCAATTATGTTTTCGAAGCAGCTTTTATTAGAAATAGGCAATCTTGATGAAATCATGAAAAGTCAGGAAATGCCATCGAAAGACGGAATCCAATTACATAAGTCGGTTCTTGATGCCAGCCAGATCAAGTCAGGCATGATGGTTTGTATGTTTCTTTACGCGTCCGTCTGCCATCATTGATTAAGGAACCATTTTTTCAAAATTGCTTTAAATTTAATAAACGCTGAATCATTACATCGGTCAAGGCTGACCTTTTGTGCCAATTTGCCGTAAATTGAAGACGATCGTGGTTTCCCTTTAATTCGTAGCGCTTTTTCAAATACCAGCTTGGGATTATATGGTTTTTGTAAATCAGGATTTAAATAATTTTCTTTCTGCAACCAGTTTCTTAATTCAAGATTGTCCCATCCGAGACAGGATGCTACCGCCGGTGAATCACTCCATACCCATATTTCAAGTTCCGGGTCTAAAACAATAACTTTGGAACGATTTGCCCAGCCTGAATTATCGAGTTTTGTTTGAATATCATCTGCTATCTGCAATGAGTTTTTATCTCTTCCACATCCTTCTCTGTCAAGCATAACAATGGCATATGAATACATATCAATAAATATTCTTAAAAAATCATGAGAAGTATTGTAGATGCCCGGATCATGATTGCTGTGGACTTTTACATCATAAGATATGATTCTTATTTTCAGAGAATGGATCCTCTGCAATAATTCCTTAACCACAAATTCCATATCTTTATCGGCAACAAGCAGTATAAGATCTTTCATCCTAATACTCCAGAGGCAAAAAGAATATCAAGCGGGATTTCACCCTTCCAATTCTTTAAATTAGGGTGGTCTTTACCGTCTATAACATCTGTGGCGCCTTCTGCCGATTTTGCAAAACAGAGTATATTTTCAATTTTTGCAGCGCTTATAATAACAGGAGAGTGAGTTGCTATAAGTACTTGAGCATTATAGACAGACGAAAGGGACTGAAATACCGTCTCTATTGCTTTGGGATGAATTCCGTTTTCAGGTTCCTCAATCAATAAAGTGCCCTCAATATCAGGAAGATAGGCTAAAATAGTAAGAGCAAGCATTCTCAATGTACCGTCTGAGACCATCCATGAAGGCGCTTCAAAATTATTCTGATAACTAAGCACGATATACCGGTGTTTGTCCTCATCCCTTAAAACTGTTTTAATATTTTTTAGATCGGGAAGTGCTGTTCGAATGTGTTCTATCCAATCTTTGAATTTATCAGGATATTCTGTTCGAAGCCGGTCAACAACCCAAGGCAGATTAGAACCATCCGTACGAAAATATTTTGGCATTCCTGGAGGGCTTGGTTTTCTCATGATCTCACTGTTAAGCATTAATACCTGAACACCCTGCATCAAAGTTCTCTTCAGCCATGTGGCCACAGGGAACTTGCTTTCATCTTCGGGAAGGTTGCCTAAGGCAGATTTTTGAGGGCTTAGCTTGAAGGCATGATCAAAGCCTTTTGTTTCAGCATAAAAATTGTCGTTGCCCCCTTTAACTTTGTTTACTATTTTCTTCCAGTTTTTTTTAGTGCCCCGCACAACAATTGACGACGGTGTTTCTACAAAGTTTGGAAAAAGTTCCAATGTCCGTTTTACAGTTTTTTGTACGGGCTTAAACCACATGGTCTCGCTAAGAATACCAAATTCCCCGGTTTCCGGAATATCTCCAACAGCAATTTCGTACCGGCAATTCCCTGTCCGGCCAATTATTTCCTGATATTTGTCAGGTATATTCATTTCAATCGCAAGTTCAAAAAATCTCCCCTTTTTAAGCCATATTAAATCATTATAGTTTGGCGTCCTTTTTCTTACTGCATTTTCGGGACCTTCTCTTACAACATCTCCAAGAAAAGAAATAACATCAAGAAAGGTTGATTTGCCACTTGCATTAGGCCCTACTAAGATATGAAAACTGCCGAGGTCCTTTTTTATATATCTTAAGCACCGATAATTTAAAGCTTCGACAGAGCAAATCATTTTATATCCTCTCTTCCTCTTGACGAATTTATGATAAAATCTTATTTAATTCTATAGATTGATTTTTACTATCAGCATCCTGCATAATTTTTCAAGATCTTGTATAGCATAATTTTCATATTTGTGGAGTTGGTAATATTTGTTATTACAATCTCTTTTTATGATCAATATATTTTAGCTATTTCAAGAGGTTTTTATTTTCTTGGAATTGATGTAAAGAAATAGCGCAATATAAAAGCGTATCATCTTCGCCTAAATCTTTATCTTGAGTTTGTAATCTGATTATGTTTTAGTGAAAACAATCCGGCAGTCTGGAGGTGGATGCCGGAAGCCATCGGGTCCGCAAGGGCCTCATTTTATGAATACAACAGTATATTGATATTAAATCAATTTCCAATTTTTTTCGTTTTCGGGTGAAGTAAGAAATATCTCATTAAACTAATTGCCATCGTATCAGGAATACCTCATTTTTTTCAATTCTTTGTTCATACGCGCTTCGATTTTTTCAATCAGTTTATCTTTACGAATATCCACTTCATCCTGCGCCTGAAAAATATTATCCAAGCCCAACCTCATCAGCGAGAATCGCCCCTTTGGAACGAGGAGATTTGAAAGCAAATAAAACGGTTTCAACCTGGTGGGGATTTAAGTTAGCGTGATAAAATAACAACCCTTATCTAACCATCTTGCAGCAGGGAGCTTTTTATTAGTCGATTAAAAAAGGCCGGGCCAATATGGTTTAATAGCAGTTTTTATCTGTTCGATTTTTGAAAATATGCCATCAGTATTTATATTTTCATTAATCAGAGTTCTTCCTTTAAAAAGAGCTGATTCGCCTGAAAGTTCGAGAAGTACTGCCTTGACCGAGTCATGCAGACCTTTGAGGCTGTAGCCGCCTTCAAGTATAAAAAGTACTTTTCCTTCACAAATTGTATCCGCAAGCTCCAATATGATTTTTGCAAGGCGTGCAAAACCTTCGGGAGTAATCTCCATTCCGCCAAGCGGATCATCAATGTAAATATCAAATCCGGCGGAAACCAATATTAACTGGGGTTTGAATTCAAAAGCAACAGGCTTTAAAATCTCCATAAAAATTCCTGCATATTCATCATCGCCTACACCTGATGAAAGAGGGATATTAATAGTAAACCCTTTCCCTTTCCCTTCGCCCAGCTCATTAACACCACCTGTTCCCGGATAATAAGGATATTGATGGGTAGAAAAATAGAGCACCTGAGGATCATTATAAAAAGAGCGCTGGGTTCCGTTTCCATGATGTATGTCCCAGTCTATTATCAGAATACGATCCAGATTATATTTTTCGATAGCATATTTTGCCCCTATGGCAATATTGTTAAACAGGCAAAAACCCATAGCCCGGTCTGCCTCGGCATGGTGACCAGGAGGTCTTAGGAAAGCAAATCCGTTGTCTATCTTTTTTTCCATCAGGTTATCTATCAGCTCCAGAACCCCACCGGCAGCAAGAATAGCTGCTTCCCATGATCCGGGAGAAGTATAAGTATCAGGATCAAGCATTACTTTTGACCTTGTTTTGGTTGATGCCACCCTGGAAATATATTCGGCAGTGTGAATATATCCCAGCTCTTCTCTTGTGGCTTCGCGCGGTTTTATAGCCACAAACTTTCCGGCCATATCTTTTTCTTCCAGCATGCTGTATATTGTTTCAAGCCGGTGCGGGCTTTCGGGATGATAATCATCCGCGGTATGCTCAAGATAAAGTGGATCTTTGATTATTCCTGTTTTAAGCATGGGAAATGTCCTTAAGAAATAAAAGATAGTCGATTATTTTTTAAACCATATCTTCCGGTATATCGGCATTAGTATATACTTTTTGAACATCGTCGGAGTCTTCCAGTGTTTCCATAAGCTTTATCATTTTTTCAGCATCTTTGCCTTCAAGATTTGTTGTGGTTTTGGGAAGCATGGTTATTTCCGACTCCTCGCAGGGAATAGAGGCATTATCCAGCGCTGATTTTACGGATTCAAATTCATCCGTGCTCGTGATGATTTCAAAAACTTCAACGTCTTCTCTTATATCTTCGGCACCGGCTTCAAGTGCGATTCCCATAAGGGTTTCTTCGCTTACTTTTTCTTTTGATACGGTAATACAGCCCTTTTTTTCAAACATCCATGATACACAACCATTTTCACCGAGATTCCCACCGCTTTTGCTGAAAATATGGCGTACATCCGCAACTGTCCTGTTTTTATTGTCCGTCAAAGATTCTACCAGAACAGCTGCTCCTGCCGGGCCATATCCTTCGTAAGTAATTTCTTCATAACTTACGCCTTCAAGTTCACCTGTTCCTTTTTTAATAGCTCTTTCGATGTTTTCCTTGGGCATATTTTCGGCTTTTGCGGCAAGCACTGCCGTTCTCAGCCTTGGGTTTGCATTAGGATCGCCTCCTCCTCCCATGCGTGCTGCAACCGTAATTTCCTTTATTATCTTAGTGAACATCTTTCCGCGTTTTGCGTCTGCCGCGCCTTTTTTGTGCTTTATGGAAGACCACTTGCTGTGACCTGACATACCAACCTCCTATTTTTTGCCCAAACCTATTATATAAATTTCTTTACTTAATTTACGGCTGCTCTGCGGTTTAAAAATTTTATAAGTGTTAAATGCAGCTTTAACCATTTCCAAAAATTTATTAAAATCTTCGCCCTGAAATATTTTACATAAAAAAGAACCATTATGCAAAAGAACATTATTTGCAACGTCAAGCGCTGCTAAACATAAATCATAAGATCTCACAGCATCCACGCTTTTGTTGCCTGTCGTGGCAGGAGCCATATCGCTTATGACAATATCAAACTTATTTCCGATTGATAACAGCATGCTATTATCTATATTAAGAATATCACATTGGTAAACCAGGGCATTTGACGGAATCTTTATATCAAGCTTTTTGAGGTCGATTCCGACTACCGTCCCTTTTTGGCCCACAAGGTCTGAAGCATAAATAGTCCAGGAACCGGGATAGCATCCCAGATCAAGAACTCTGCCGCCTTTTTTTATAAGCTTATACCGGCTTTGAAGTTCCTGTAACTTATAAACCGATCTTGCAGGATAATTTTCCTTTTTAGCAAGACGGGAATAATGATCTTCCCATCTGTTTGCCTTAGGAGATAGACGCTTCATATACTCAAGTACTTTCCAAGTCAAGCAAAACGCTTTTTAAGACCTGCACCAGGATGCATATAGACTTCATTTTTTCCCTTACCAACTTATGAGCTACTTTTTCCTTGAACCTTGTCCCTTGTCCCTTGTCCCTTGTCCCTTGCTCCTTCATCCTTTATCCTTGTCCCTTTCCCCATACTCAAAAAAGCAGTTCCATAGCTTCGGAAATGCCGCTTATACCGGCAAGCTCTATTTTGCCGGTTATGTTAATGCGCTTTAAGTTGCTTTGAGGTAAAAGACATTTTATAAACCCCATTTTCTGAATTTCAGCAACTCTCGTATCGGCATGGCTTATGGCTCTCACCTCACCGGTCAGACCGACCTCGCCTAAAACTACTGTTCCGTCCGACACGGGACGATCCAGAAAACTTGATGCAACGGCAGCAATAATACCCATATCAACAGCAGGTTCATCCACCTTAACGCCTCCAGCGACATTCATAAAAATATCATAGCCCATAAGATGCATCCCAAGCTTTTTTTCCATTACTGCGGTAAGCAATGCCACTCTGTTATGATCAAGGCCCAGAATCGTTCTTCTGGGAGTACCAAAATTTGTGCTGCCTGCAAGAGCCTGAAGCTCAACAAGAATCGGCCTTGTGCCTTCCATACTGGCTGTAACGACGGAACCTGGTGAACTCAAGGGCTTTTCGGAAAGAAAAGCAGCAGATGGGTTCGATACTTCATCAAGCCCATTTCCTTTCATTTCAAAAACGCCGATCTCATTAGTTGAGCCGAATCTGTTTTTTACGGTTCTTAAAATTCTGAAAATATGATTCCGGTCACCTTCAAAATATAAAACCGTATCAACCATATGTTCGAGAAGTTTAGGCCCGGCAATAGCGCCGTCTTTTGTAACATGTCCCACAAGAAATGTGGGCAGATTTGTCTTTTTGGCTAAAAGCATAAGCTTCATAGCGGATTCTCTTACCTGGCTGACACTTCCCGGTGCTGAAGAAAGATCGGGGCAAAACATAGTCTGTATTGAATCTATAACTAGAACATCAGGTTTTACGGAGCCAACCATCGATAAAATAACCTCGACATCAATTTCCGATACCACCAGAAGTCCCGGTGATTTGGCATAAAGCCTCCTGCTTCTCAAACTTATTTGTCTTACAGATTCTTCGCCCGAAACATATAAAACTTTGAGTCCTTTTTCGGCAAGACTGCAAAGTGTCTGCAGCATCAATGTGGATTTGCCTATTCCCGGATCACCGCCTATAAGTATCATTGTTCCGGGAACAATACCTCCTCCGAGGACGCGGTCGAATTCTCCTATCCCTGTTTGAATTCGTTCTTCACCTTCAAACTCAATATCATCAATACATACCGGCTCCCTCATAACCGACATCAGGCCGCCCATAGAAACTCCGGTTGATCTTGTGCTTTGGTATTCTTCAACAAAACTTTGCCATTGGCCGCAGTCGGGGCATTTCCCCAGCCACTTGGGAGCCTGATATCCACAGGACTGGCATGTATATATTGTTTTTGTATTTTTTTTCAACCTGGGCAATATCCTGTAATATATTATTGTATTTTTGATAGAGGCGAATGTCCATCAAATTTCATAAAGGAAAAAAAATAATTCTGTAATTCTTTCCTTTTTTATGTGATACTTTAAATGGTATTTAAAATACAAATTATAGCAATATAACATAATGCTAAGCATATTGTACTAAAATTTATTAAAGGCGCTTTTATCATGAATCAGGAAAGTACAAATATCTCCTGTAAAATTGATTACCATATCCATACCATGCTTTGCAATCATGCCCGAAACGGCATGGAAGCCTATATAAAAAAAGCCGTTTTGGCAGGGTTTGATGAAATATGTTTTCTTGATCATTTAACTATAAGCGAGCCAGGAAACAGACTTTCCATGGCACTTTCTGAGGTTCCGTTATATTTTCAGGCGGTTCAAAATCTAAAAAACCGCTACAGACAAGTTATTAGCATAAAAACCGGCCTTGAAATTGATTATCATCCTAAGTATATAAAATTGATAAAAGATATCACAGAATCTTTTTCATTCGATGTTATAGGAAGCTCTCTTCATTTTCCGGGGGATGTGGATGTAGTAAGCCACAAATCAGACTGGAGCAAAGGAGAACATAAAACAGATCATATTTACCGGCTTTACTTTGAATATCTTGATAAAATGTTAGATAATGATTACTTTAATTTCATATGCCACATAGATCTTATGAAAAAATTCGGCAGGGATCTTCCGCAATGTTTTGAAAAAGAATTTGACAGACTAATTAAAAAAATAGCAATAAAAAATCTTGTTGTTGAGGTCAACACAAGCGGGTACAGCCACCCTGCAAATAATGCTTACCCGTCTTTTGATATTTTAAAAAAATGTTTCAAATCGGGTATTGGAATAACAATAGGTTCGGATGCACATGATCCTGATGATATCGGGCGTAATTATGAAAAAGTTTTGCCTCTGGTTCTCTCCTCAGGCTATAAACATGTTTGCGGGTTTACTGAAAGAAAACGCCATCTTGTTAAAATATCAACTATATAATTCGGATGCATCAAAATGAGTCGAAGCTTCTTAAGCCTCAAGAGGTTTATTTTTATTTTATGCCTGTTATTGCTCACAACATTACCATCGCAAAAGATAGAAACTGTGAGCAACGGGGTATATTATAATTTTGAACCTCTTCAGGAAAAACTTGTTTCAGATGGGTTTGACGGGAAAAAGCTTGCACGGATTTACCGGAACGGCAAGATAAATTTTGATATGAAGGGGGTGTCGCTTTTTTTTATACACAGGGAATCGAATGTAAATTATAATCAGTACCCCAAAACTCTTTCAATAACCGGGGCAAAGCTCTACATGAAAATATATGATTCGGAGCTTTCAAAAGCAGAAGAGAAATATGGAGTTGACAGAGAACTCATTACTGCAATAATTCTTGTTGAATCAAAATTGGGAAAAACTGTTGGCAAGTGGCGGGTATTTAGTACACTTTCAACAATGGCATCTCTTTTCGATGCAAATATAAGAAACAGACTCTGGGAATATGTTTCAGGTTCAACCCTTTTTACCGTGGAAACATTTGAAAAAAAAGCTATAAGAAAATCGAATTGGGCATACAATGAACTTAAATCTTTTCTTATTTATACAGAAAAGGAAAAAATTGATCCTTTTACTATAAAGGGGTCTTATGCCGGAGCCATTGGAATTCCGCAATTTATTCCAAGCAATATTATCAGATACGCAACAGATGGTAATATGGATGGCCGGATTGATCTTTCCGATCATGCCGATGCAATAGCCAGCATTGCTAATTTTCTTAATAAGTGCGGATGGCGTAAGGGAATGAAAGAGAAGAAAGCTCGATGGGTAATTCGCCAGTACAACCCTAGCAGCTACTATGTAAATACAATACTTAACTTAACAGCAATGCTGAAAGGATAACTGTAAATGGCGAAAATAATAATCGGTGCCGGGCTTGTTTTTCTCCTGCTGACCTGGTGGGCTGTAATCGATATTTCAAAGAAGAATTTCGGATCTACCGCCGCAAAGGCTATATGGGGTTTTACAGCGCTTGTACCATTTCTTGGACCTGTTGTTTATTTTGCAATAGGATACAGAAGGGGTAAAACAATTCAGGGAAAAAGCCCCGAAAGTACCTCTTTAAATAAAACCGATGGCTGATAATCTTAAAATAACATTTGACATTTCAACCCCTTTTCTATAATTATCCGCCATATTCTTGAATAATGGTCCTATCGTCTAGTGGTTAGGACGCTGGCCTCTCACGCCGGTAACACGGGTTCGAATCCCGTTGGGACCACCAACTTTAAATATTAATACTCAACGCTATCCCCAACAGCCAGGAAGGATGTCTAAAATAAATGATTTTATATTAAAACCCGGAATGAGAGTGGATCTGGTTTTTAATCTCAAATCGTTATCACCCAGTTCCAGGCCTTCAATTCTTTTTGATGTGGATGAAACCAAGAGACAGGTCATTGTTGACCAGCCAAGCCAAAAAATCAGACCCGGGACTCTCATTAAAGAAATGCATATCAGCTTTCTGATCAACAAAGATTCGTCATTAAAGACCAGAGTTGGATATGCTTGTCGTTTGCTGGAGATAATCAATAACTATCAACTATCCAGCAAAGATGTAACCGATGCCATTTTTGATTGAATGCAAACCACCTCTTCTGGAAATCAACATACGATCTGCCTACCGGTTTCATCCGGAGGCACTATGACATTCCTTACTTCCAGCTTCGAATCGGTTCTCAACAAATTCATTCACAATGCCCAGCTTAATGAAATTCAAAAATTCAGCCGTTTAAGATAAGCCAGATTCCGTTTCATGCAGCATGTTTTAAATATTACTAAGGCAAGATGGTAAAATTAACTGGCGCGCAGCCTTTTTATGGGAAATGATAATAAAGATAAAATCGAACACAGCCCTTGTGGTTGGAGGTTATCCATGGTTATAGGATAGCCTTATTACATTTAAGTAAACATATTAATTTGCTGCGGTCAGCAATGTACCCTTTTCCTGTGTATATCAACATGTAGTGTCCACTATGTTCTTGACATACAATATTTTTTGCCATAAAAAATTAGTATTATCACAGTAAGTTCGAAAACTCTCAAAAGGAATACAGGTGATGAATATCCGGGATTTACTTAATTACCTTGAATATTCCAACTCATCATTTTTTATAACTGGGTCCAGTTTTAATAAATATCCAGCCTATTCGCATTCCTTTCGCCTGGCTCAAGAAAAGTGCGGTCTTGAAGGCGTCTTCACATTAAAGGGGTCTGATGTAAACCTTCCTTTAGGTCGAAACATCCTTCCTCTTGTTTATGTTTGTAAAGCAAATTCAGAAGCAGAAGCAACCAAATTCCATAAACTGATATGGAATCAGAACATTGTTCCTTTCTTTATTGTCGAAACACCAAAATGTTTTCGTTTATACCCCGGTTTCAAGTTTGATACTCGCACGGGAATGGCCAAAGACCAAAGCCTTTTAGAAATTGCCAAGACAGCAAATGCGGTATTGGCAAACCTGGCTGATTTTAGAGCCACTTCTATTAATAACGGGGCAATGTGGTCCAAGTGGGGTGAAGAAGTTACTCCGGACAAACGAGTTGATACCAAGTTATTAAATAGCCTCAAAAACCTCAGCGCTTGGCTGCAGGAACATAACATGCCTCGAAATGCCGCCCATGCGCTAATAGGAAAATATGTCTATCTCCATTATCTAAAAGACAGGGACATACTATCGTACCGCAAATTATCGCAATGGGGAATTGCAGAAGAATCCGTATTCGGCCGAAACGCCACCTTAGAGGGGTTTTATTCGGTTACTGATCAACTTGATCAGTGGTTGAACGGCACTGTTTTTCCAATTCCTGATAATGGACCCGGTGTACCCTCTGCTGAACACATAAAAATGGTGGCAAGTACTTTTCTAGGAGACGATCCGAATGGGCAGATGCATCTGGATTTCAAAGCATATGATTTTCAGCACATCCCCATAGAAACCTTGTCCATGGTTTACCAACAGTTCCTGCATACAGAGGGAAAAGGACGCGGTCAAGGCGCATTCTACACGCCTATTCACTTGGTAAACTTTATCTTAGATGAACTCGATACTAAACGACCACTTCAAAAGGGCATGACGGTTTTAGATCCCGCCTGCGGGTCCGGGGCGTTCCTTGTTCAATGCTTTCGTAGGCTGATAGAACGGGAAGCAATAAAATCGCCTAATAAAAAGCTTTCGCCGTTTACACTGCGGGAACTTTTGACCGACCACATCTGGGGAGTGGAGGTTGATGAAGATGCGTGCGGTGTCACGGAACTGAGCCTAATTTTAACCTTATTGGATTATGTTGATCCTCCTGATCTGGAAAAGCCGGAGTACAAAAAGTTTCAATTACCCCCGCTACGAGATAAGAACATATTTTACTGTAACCAAGGCTTTTTTGATCCGGAATCCAAATGGCAATCCGCTAAGCATAGGAAAGGTTATGATTGGATTGTCGGAAATCCGCCATGGAAGAAATTAAATTCTGAAAAAATGGATAATGGCGACAAATATGCCATAGAATGGATCAGAAAAAATACTCAACGCTTTCCTGTTAGCAGCAATCAAATTGCGGAGGCCTTCGCATGGGAGGCAAGCCAATATTTGTCCGCATACGGTCTGTTTGGAATGCTTCTTCCTGCAGGGACACTGTTTAAAACCAATGGCAAAAAATTCAGAGAGAAGTTTTTCAGCACTTTACGCGTATGGTGTGTCGTGAATTTTGCCAACCTCAGGCATCTCCTCTTTCAGGATGCTGTTAATCCTGCAGCTGCATTTTTTTATTCCAACATAAATGAAATTAACGAGGATTTATCACAAATCATAACCTTTGCACCGTTTGCTGTAAATCAGTTAACGCGTTTTGAAGCAGAAAAGCAAAAACATAATAAGCTGTGGACAGTTCTTGTAAACGCAGATGAAATAAAAGAAATTCCATGGACGGAAGCGGCAACCGGGGACAGCCTGCCATGGAAAATCGCCATGTGGGGATCTCACAGAGATAGGTTTCTTATCCATTCATTAGCCAAACTGTTTCCTTCGCTTTTGAAATTTAAAGAAAAACATGATTTGAGCATCCACGAAGGCCTCCAACTTCGAACCTCAAAAGCAAACGAACCAGTAGAATATCTCAAAGAAGTGGAAAGAAGAAAGGAACTCAACATAAATGCCTTGAAGAGCCTTGAAGAAATCTACGCATTTCCAAAGCATGCATTAAAGCCCATTGAACCGAATCGAGCTTTCGTGAGAAAAGGCAGGGGGAAGATTCCTCTCCAAATATGTTATCCGCCCCATATTATAATCAGTGCTGCCAGAAAGTTCGCCGTGTTTTCAAATGAATTTATTGTTGTTCCCCCAAGGCAAGTTGGTATTTCTGGAAAGCCTTCTCAAGTTGATTTTCTTAAAGCGCTGGCACTTTATTTAAATTCAGATTTTGTATTGTATCATCAGTTTTTGGTTTCTACTTATTGGGGCGTAGAACGAGATAGACCGGATAAAAGTGATTTGGAAAGTCTTCCGATTCCACTTGATGCTCTGTCGCCTATCGACCTTTCTTCCTGGGCACAACTCTATGACGAGTTAGCTGATGCGACATTAAACAATTATTCAAAATCTGAATCTCCCTTGTTTGACGGTCATCAGAAAATACGAAATATTTCAGTTTTAAAACAGCAATTAAACGACAATGTTTATGCGTTGCTCGACATAAGTGAAACCGAAAAATGGCTTATTAATGATTTGTTGTTTGTACGCAAAAAATTGAATGAGGGTAAACTTGCAATAGAAGCAACTAAACCTGCCAATAGAGATGATATCAATAAATATGCAAAGGCGTTAAAAACGGAACTCGATAATTTTCTGGATGCTGAAATAAAAGACCAACACCGGATAACCGTGTACTATAACAGCCATGTTGCTATTATAAAAATAGAACATCCAGGAAACACTCCTGCGGGTGCTGTAACAGTATTGGATATCGAAAACCGCAGTGTTGACGCTGCCTTTGACGAGCTAAAATCGAATCTTCTAAGCAGACATGGCCAATGGATATATTTTAATCGTAACCTCAAGATTTATGAGGGTCGTACAACCTATTTTGTGAAACCGCGGGAGAGGCTATGTTGGTTAAGAAGTCAAGCCTTGCTGGATGCTGACGAATTTATTGCTGAAAAATTGACTTAGATCGGAGCTGATAATTGCAGGACACCGATATGAATCCGCAAATACCAGATGATAAAGAAGACTATCATCGCATCTTTCGAAAACGGATATTCCGATTACTTAAATGGGGTTATGACCGGCTCGATGCTTCAATATGCCGAACAGCGGAAGAAGAAGATATCACTGGAGATCTTGTTAAGGAAATTAATGAAATAACACAGGATCGTACTTATCCCAGATGGGTAGCGAATTTCTACATAGTCGAAGATCCCCGCGTAAATGTTGACAACAGGAAAGGAAAAAGACGGAAGAAAATCGATATCCAGTTTATACGTGTTCAACCCGGCCCTCGTCCCTGTTATTATTTTGAAGCAAAGCGACTTTCAGCAAGCACGCATCCCATAGGCAAATATTTGGGTCCCGAAGGCCTTGGAGAATTTCTATCCGGCAGTTACGGTCGCGAAACCAATGAAGCCGGGATGCTTGGATACATTCAGTCCCACACGGCTGAGTACTGGGCTGAGAAAGCAAGAAGTAAACTGCTTAATGAGCCTGATGACTACCAGGTAGATGCGGATGAATATTGGATAGAAAAAAAGATCATTAAAGAATTAAATCATTGTTACAGTTCCAAGCATCAACGTACAATAGGTAAAAGCCCAATAGCAATATTTCATTGTTTTCTTGTTTTTATTTGATTTACTAAGTTATATTTTATACTGATATCGCTTTATTCAATATCAGCATGTTGTGCCCTCAGAGCTGGTGCAAATTTTGGGAGTCATTCGTTTCGAGCATTTGTGCCACAGCCTGTGGCAAAATTTCATGCATACCCGGATATGCTCGAAAGAAAGCGATCATTCTGCCAATGTTTCTTTCAGAAAACCCTTTGAGTTCAGGCAGTTTGTTTTTTAGAATCGATCCACTTGCCGATTTCCGGCTATTTATACTATATATCCTGCCTCTACGTTTATAATCTATCTTTTTGCCCGGCACCTATCGGAAACCGACAGGTATCAAGTCTTAAATCAGGCAAATATTTTAAGTAGTTTATCTGCGTTCAATCCCAGTATTGCTTCAATAACTGAAGGTTCAAGAGGCAGTGTTTTTATGTAGTCTACGTTCTTTTTGATGGATGTTACATCAGGATAATCGGATCCGAAAATTATTTTGGATCCGATTCTTCCAAGACGGGGAAAATATTCAAGAAGTTTAGACGGGGGCAATCCGGAAATTTCAAGAAATATGTTTTTATGCAAAGAAGCCAGCGTAAAGGCCTTGTCGTACCAGAAGCCTCTGCCGGCATGAGCCATGACAATATTGAGTTTTGGAAAATCCACGGCTACCTCATCCAGATAAATCGGGTCACAGTATTTAAGCTTAGTCCCTTCAAATACGGAAGTTCCTATATGATACAGTATCGGGATGCCCAGTTTCTGTGCGGTTGCATAAAGTGGATACAGATTTTGCTGATTCGGGTAGAAATGCTGATAGCTGGGCCACAGTTTTATTCCTTTAAAGCCTTCTTTTACAAGCTTTTCAAGCATTACATCCATATGAATATCCAAAGCCGGATTTATACTGCAAAATGGGATCAGCCTGGGTTCACCTTTGCAAAGGGAAGCTACATATTCATTGGAAATTATACCTGTTACGGTTGGTATTCTTTCAGCAAGCAATACCGCATAGTCGATTTCTTCCTCATCAAGAAAAGAAAGTATATCACGGGCGCTTGGAATGTTTGCGAAGCGTTTGACCCACTCAGGATTCCTTTTTCTCAGCAATCCCATCGGCTGGGGTAAAAAATCAACAAGGGGACTTAGGGGATGATAATGGAAATCAATAATTTTCATAAATATCTCAATATAATTTTTACTTGTCAGTCACCATATATTGCATAAAACATTCTGATAAACTGCATGTGGCTCTGGAATGCAATTTCGGGGATCTCTTTATAATTATACCAGGCGGCATCCGATGCATCATATCCGGTGCTGAGAATGCCGCTGTAGTTTCTGATAAGATACCCAACAATAAGAACCGAATGATACTGCTGATTCCGGTTTGAACTGACTCCAAGAAGCAACTCGATTTTACCTTTTAAGCCCGTTTCTTCCTCAAGTTCACGCAAAGCGCCTTCTTCAGGACTTTCACCAAGCTCAATAAACCCGCCCGGCAGGCACCAGAATCCTGTTTTAGGCTCCACATTTCTTTTGACAAGAAGAACTCTCTTTTTATCATCAATTGTTACAAGACATGTTGCAGGAACAGGATTTTCATAAATAGGCTCGTTGCATTTTTCGCAAAACAGGCGAATCCTGTCTTCAAATGACTTCTCAGTCAGAATTGCACCACAATAACAGCAGTTCGTTTTTTTACGCATTAATCGTCAAAATTACCTTTCGCTCCTTTATCCGATATTATTGAAACCGCTTTTTCGGATATTTTTTCAGGCGTCCACTGTGACGGATCTTCAATCCTTCCTGTTTTTGGTCCCGGATCATATGAACCGGCTTTTATTATATTTTGTATGGCAAGCGGTGCTGAATCTTTACCGTTAAAAACAGTTACAATCATGTTGTATATAAAATCCTCCACTCTTTTTGCCATTCTGACTCTGATATTTTCAGGCTGTCCCATTATCTTGTTTTCAAAAACAATGTTAAGTTTTTTATAGTTTCCGCCTTTTAATTCTTTTGAATTTGCATAGTCGACCATCTGCTGCCACAACTCTTCCGTGACGCCTTCATCTTTTACTTTTATAAAGTTTCCATTACTGTCGAGTTTTGCATTTCCGTAATCATTTACTTCCAGACCCCATGAAATCATCTGGAGGGCAGTTGCTACATTTGCCTTTGTGGTACGTGTTTTTGAAGCTATTTCTCTTAATCTGTCGGAGCTGTTTCCTGATGTTCCGTGTTGTGCTCCGGATATTTTATATTTAGCTAAGGCATCATGGATATTTACCGTTAAATCCACCTGGATTCCCTGGTCGCTTGCTTCAATGCCATGCGTTGTCCCGTTATTTAAAGCAATCCAGTCCGGAAAAATATCATGTGCATTAAGACCCTGTATAAGAAATAATGCCTCATCAACAGTTGAAAGCCCTGTTTTGCCTTTTATTTCTCCCACTTCAGTTTCAAGACCGGCCCATTTCGGAATAAAAGGATTTAATTCTATATTAGCCAAAAGATTTTTATCATCCGGCATATGGGATGCATCGATTGCAATTGAAGTCATGCCTGCTTCAAAAATAGTGGGTATCTCGATTTTTGCAGCAGCTATGTCCTTCTCATTTTTTATACCATAGTGGTCCGCGTGAATTGCAACAGGTATGGTAATACCAAGCTCATTGCAAAGGGCATCTACCTGTCTTGCAATATTCCAGTAATTAACAGCACAATAAGAACTCGCACCTCCCTCGGACTTTGCGATTTCAATCATTATTGCCGAATTTGCTCTTTGGGCAGCCATCAATGCACCGCGTATTACTATATTGCTTCTGCCGTTTGCAGCCATTGAAATAGCCTTGCCTTTGGTTATCATTGCCCTGTCGATAAATTTCCCGCTGACAATCAGGGCTTTTGAATTCGGAAAAAGTTTTTTGATGTTTGGTGGACGGCCTATATCTATCACCTTATCGAAATCAGAAATACCGTCTGTCATAATAAACCTCCTTTATAAATTATATATTGCCGCAAAACATATTTATCGGACTTTTTATAAACCGGTTATACATAAGAAATATGATAAAATAGTTTATATCTCTTTGTTTTTGCTTTTTTATTACATCTTCTCTTTTGCTTTTTTATCTTTACTGAATTGTTTCAAAGAATTCTTCATGTTGTTTTCTAACTCATTGTTATATGCATCAACTTCAGCTTCAAAAGCTTTTTGTTTATCCTGAAAATTTTTTACTTTTTCATTAAAAGCCTCAACTTTTGTTTTGTACTCAAATGACTGGGGCCTGTTTTTAATCTTTGTTCTTTGTGCATCCAGCTCGCTTCTTTCTCTATTCAGATCATCAAGTTCCTTATTTATTTCCTCTTGTTTTTTATCCAGACGTTTTTTAGCTGCATCCAGCTCATCATTCTTGCTTGCTGTTACGCTCTCCTGCCCCTCTCCTGTTTCCTGTGTTGATTCTGATGGATTTTGGATATCAGGTTCAGTGGCTGTTTCACCGCTTTCCGTTGCTTCATCAGTGACATTGTTTTCATAGCCTCTGTATTTGTCGGCAGAAGATCTCCGGCTTTTTGGAACTTTACTGTAATCGTCTGTATATCTGACTTTACCGTCCTTATCCGTATAACGGTAAAATTCAGCTGAGGCAGGAACAGAAAATAATAGTACCATCAGAAACGACAAGAGTTTTATTTTTTTCATAAACAAATCTCCTTATCATATGCAATTAGATTAAGTGGATACAAGATTTTTTTAACGTTTTTATGCTAAACCTAAAAAAGCTTAAATTCAACATGTTTTGTGATTAATATTTTTTTATGATATAAATTTTAAAATATCTGCCGACAATAGTTGTTATTGATTTCTTATTTGACATTAAAAAAAAGCAATGTCGACTTTTTTTAAAAATAAATACACAAGAAGAGTGATAAGATGAAGAAATGTATCAAATTGCTGATTATTCCCGTATTGTTTGCTTTACTCGCCTGTATCCCAAAAGCTCCTGTGGCTGATTTTAAAGTACCCGATGTTAAGGTGGATGATACAAGAGGGAAAGCTTTATTTTCTAAAGCTGAAAATCTGTTTTCTACACAAAAATATAACCGGGCCCTTGAAGCTTATAATGAATATATTGTCAAGTTTCCCGAAAGCGATAATATCCCTTCAGCTTTGCTTCGGGTGGGCAATATTTATGATAATCTTGGTGACAACAATAAAGCACGTATCACTTACTTGCGTCTTATCAATAACCATCCGGAAAGTATTTATGTTTCCGATGCAAAATTAAAAGTACTTGAAGATTATTTTAAGCAGGGGCTCTTTGAAGATGTAATAAATTACTCCTCAAATATATTTTCAGAAAACCCAGATAATCTTTCCGGTAATTATCTTTCAAAAGCATATACTTTAGTTGGAGACGCCCAGATTGCTTTAAGTCAGCCTTCAGATGCCCTTGTCTCTTTCTTCAATGCAGGCTCAAGAAACACGGAAAATGGTAATGAAATTATAGATACAAAGCTAAATAATGCTTTTTCACAGCTTGAAGATAATGACATAAATTTTCTTATAGAAAGTACAAAAGACAATAATTTGAAAGGATACCTGTTGTATCGTATTGGTGTGCGCTATTATGAGACACAAAAATATAAAGAGGCCGAAACTGTTTTTAAGGATTTAATAAAACAAATACCCGGTCATGAAAATGTTAAAGAAGCAAAGATTTATTTGCAGAAAATATATAAAAATTCAGAAGACAAAGTTCACACTATCGGCTGTCTGCTACCTTTAACAGGAGCATTCAGCGTTTTTGGAAACAAGGCACTAAAAGGAGTAAAGCTTGCTCTGAGCAGGTTTTCAGATGAAAGAGGTGAGATTTTGCTAAATCTTGTGGTAAGAGACACCGGATCGGATCCGGCCGGTGCTGCAAGAGCTGTGGAAGAGCTTGTAAAAGAAGATGCTTGTGCAATTATCGGACCTATGGGAACGGATGAATCCGCTGTCGCAGCCAAAGAAGCCCAGAAAGCCGGAATTCCTATTATATTAATGACTCAAAAAAAGGGGATTACCGATAGCGGGAATTTTGTTTTCAGGAATTTTTTAGTGCCTGAAATGCAGGTAAAATCCATTGTAAAATATGCAATAGAAAAAAAAGGGATAAAAAGATTTGCAATTTTGTACCCCAGGGAAAATTACGGCACGAAATTTACAGGCATGTTTTATGCTGAAGTTATGGCAAATGGCGGTACAGTGGTAAATACCGAATCATATGACCCGAGCCTTACGGATTATACAGATGTCATTAAAAAATTTATTGGGGTCCGGACTCATTATGCAGATAAAGAGTTATCAGGGCCAGCATATGCCGACGAAGAGCAGAGTAATCATATTGATAATAATTTGAATGAGAAAAATGGAGTATTACTTGATTTCGAAGCCGTTTTTATTCCTGACTCGCCTGCAAAAGCCGGGCTTATCATTCCTCAGTTCAAATATAATGATGTAAAAAATATTTATTTGTTAGGCACTAACCTCTGGCACTCAAAAAAAATGATAAAAATGGCCGGTGATTTCATGCAGGACAAGGCTATAATTCCTGATGGTTATTTTGGTGAAAAAGATTCTGATAAGATGAGAAACTTTGTTAATTCTTTCTTAACATATTATGGTGAAGAACCCGGATTTATCGAAGCCATTGCTTATGATACAGCAATGATGCTGTTTCAGACAGTGAGCAAGCCCGGCATCAGATTTCCGGAATCAGTAAGGAATGAACTTGTCAAAATCAAGAATTTTGATGGGCTTACCGGAAGCACTTCTTTTGATGGCAAGCAGGATGCGCAAAAAGAATTATACCTTATTACTGTAAAAGGAGACAGCTTTGTTGAGATAGATAAAGATTAATCCCCGGTTTTGTCAAACTGGGAGTTTTTCAAAGAACCCTGGCCCGTTGCTTCAAGTACGCTTTGCCAAAGCTTGCCATGAGGATTTACCTGTTTTCTCTTTTTTGCTGACTCAATCATAGGAATATGAACAAAATTATTACTCCAGCTTCCGACAAGAAGCTTGGTTTTACCTGCCATTGCAGCGTGTACGGCGTCTCTTCCGAGAAAACTGCAAAAAACATGATCATTGGCGTTTGCAGGAAGGCTTCTGATAATATAGCTTGGATCTATGTATTTTAATGATATTTCAATATGTTTTGATTCAAAGTAGTTCAGTATGGAATCTTTTAAAAACAAAGCAAAATCATTTAACTTTATGTTGCCTGATGCATCAACTTCTTTCTCATCACTTTGAACAAACTTCTGCCCGGCTCCTTCTGCAACTACTATTACTGCATGTTTTCTCTCTTTCAGCCGCTTTTCCAGGGATGCGAGAAGTCCATTATGGCCATCTATCTCAAAATCTATTTCGGGAATAAGAACAAAATTTACATCCTGCTGAGCAAGAACGGATGTTGCTGCTATGAAGCCTGAATATCTTCCCATGAGTTTAATAAGTCCTATGCCGTTTAAAAAGCTGCTTGACTCATTATGAGCGCTTTTTATTGCAAGCGTAGCCACATCAACCGCAGTATCAAATCCAAATGACCGGGAAACCATATAAATATCATTATCAATGGTCTTGGGAACACCAACAACACTTATTTTAAGACCTCTTTCGGAAATGGCATCAGCGATTTTTATTGCCGCTTTAAGCGTTCCGTCGCCTCCTATCATGAAAAGAGCGCCTATGCCCATTCTTTCAAGACTGTCAACAATCTCATCAATTGGCTGCGGCCCTCTGGATGAGCCTAAAATTGATCCGCCTATTTCAAGAATATGTAAAATCGTATCGGGCTTAAGTTCCATGATGTCGTGCCCGTATTTTGGGATAAAACCTTGAAGGCCATATCTGATGCCATAGATATTACGAACTCCGTATCTGTGATAAAGTTCTAAAACAATTGAGCGGATGATATCATTTAAGCCCGGACAAAGCCCACCGCAAGTTACAAGAGCACATCTTAACTTGCTTGGATCAAAATAGATCAATTCTCTCGGGCCTGCCATTTCAAATGAAGGAAGCTTTTTCCCCTCCTTTACCATTTTGGTTATTCTATATGGGTTTACATCTATTAAAACCTTGTCTTTATCTGATATGAAGGTCTGCTTTACCTGTCCATTTTCTTTATAATGAACAGGTGCCGGTATTTTTGCTTCTCCAATAGCAGAAATTGTAGTATCAATTTCAAAATAGCTGCTGTTATCCATAATTGTTTTATTCCATTAAAACAGTTAATTAATAAATATTTAATTAATTTTTTCCGTTAAATCTGAAACTTCCTTTACCAAGTATATCATGAAGATGCAGAACGCCAAGAATTTTATTGTCAGGATCAGTTATCGGAAGCACAGTTATCTGAAATTTTTCCATAAGATATAATGCATCATAAGCCGGTGAATCGGGTTTTGCAGTTCTGGGATTTTGCGTCATAACATCTTCGGCTTTGAGCTCGTGAACATTCATGTTTTTTACTATCATACGCCTTATGTCACCATCGGTTATTATTCCGGCAAGCGTACCATCTTTTTCAAGGACAAGGCTTACTCCCAAACCGCCTGAATCAATTTTCCGTATAGCTTCAATCATGCTGACACCCTTTAATACAGCAGGCAGCGCTTCTCCTGTAAGCATTATATCTTTAACCATTTCGGAAAGTCGCTGACCGAGCACTCCGCCTGGATGTACCTTCTTGAAATCGCTTGATTTAAACTTCTTTTTATTAATGAGAGTAACGGCGAGGGCATCTCCCATAGCAAGCAGGGCGGTTGTGCTGGTAGTCGGAGCCAGACCTAATGGGCAGGCCTCTTTTTCAACTCCTATATCAATAACAATATCGCTGTGCTTTGCCAGTGTTGATTTTATATTCCCCGTAAATGCAATTACCTTGCACCCTATTTTCCTTATTGTCGGAATCAATATATTCAGTTCGTCTGTTTCACCGCTGTTTGAAAGCGCGAGAAGAATATCATCTTTGCATACAAGACCAACATCTCCGTGCATAGCCTCAACAGGGTGCAAAAAAAAAGATCTTGTTCCGGTGCTGTTTAAAGTTGCAACTATTTTTCTTCCGATAATTCCGGACTTGCCTATTCCGCTGACTATTAACCGGCCTTTTGATTTATAAATAAGTTCAACCATTTCGGCAAAAGAGTTATTTATGCGGTCTATTAAATTCAGAATTCCTTGCGCCTCAATTTTAAGAACTTCAATAGCTTCATCAATTATCATTTCTTTTTTCTTTCATATTTTCATATATTGACAGACTTTTAAAAGCCATTAAAAATAAAATAAACATATCCAATGCTGCCGGCATATTGTCAATTATTCTTATAAAAATCAAGAGCTCTTTTTTTGCTGAGCCTCTAAAACTTTTTATTGACAAAGAAAAAAAAATGACTATATTGAGCCGCAATTGAGGGACTAAGAGTCCATCGAAAAATTTGAAGCTTTATAAAAAGGCCTAGTGCATTTTTAGCTAGGTCTTTTTTTTGCATTTATAATTTGTAAAAGGTGGTGATAAAAATGGTTTGTACAACAATCAAAAACGGCAAGGAGTGCCCATTTATGACGGCCAAGGGCTGCTCATACAATGGCGGAGCATGCCATGAAATAGTTGAACAGTGCAAAGGTTGCAACAGAAGTTTTGAGACCTCTTCCGGGTGGTATTGCACATCTTACCCCGATCCTTCCATCAAATGGAAAAATGGGAATTGCAATTTTGCCACTCACATAGTTGCTGTTGCTGAAGCTAAAGTCAAAGTTAATCCCTTAAAAGCATCCAAACGGGGAAGCAAAAGATAATATAACGGCTCCGTAAAAAGTTTGATATCAGACAGACTTTTTATGAAGCCGTTTTTATTTCCTTATAGCGAAAACAGTCTGTTGTATGATCATTTACCATACCGGTAGCCTGCATAAACGCATAGCATATTGTAGGGCCTGCAAATCCAAAGCCTCTTTTTTTAAGATCGCGGCTCATTGCAGTTGACTCTTTTGAATAACCTGGTATCCGGGAATATGTTTCCCATGCATTTGTTTTCTGCTTTCCTCCTACAAAACTCCAGATGTAAGCATCAAAGCTATTGAATTCTTTTTTCACGGCCAAAAATGCTCTTGCATTGTTAACCGCCGATTCTATTTTAAGCCTGTTTCTTATTATGCCTTTATTTTCAAGAAGCGCCCTGATTTTATCTGAATCGTAGCGGGAAATTTTTTCAGGATCAAAACCATCAAATGCAGCTTTATAATTGTTTCGTTTTTTTAAAATTGTAATCCAGTTCAAACCTGCCTGGGCTCCTTCAAGAACAAGAAACTCAAAAAGTAGCCGGTCGTCATGAACTTCAACGCCCCATTCATTGTCATGATAATCAATATAGACCGGGTCCAAACCTGCCCATTTGCATCTTATTTTCATTTTTCTTTGCTCCCGATTATTGTAGGCTTGTTTAACGTCCATTAATTATTATATCCTTTATATCAAATCGGGTAAAAAAAGGATACGCTCATAATTATTGTAAAAATAACTTCTTTGCTCTAAATGTACTATGTTTGCCATGTTAATAAAACAGTATTATCAAGGGAAAATTTAATTTGAAACAGCATGATTATAAAAAATTTTCAGATTGGCATGACCTGTTACAAAACAGCATTACAAAGCCTGAAGAGCTTATCAGGATATTACCGGTTGATAAAAGCAAAATAGATAGAATTATAGAATATTATCCTATGCGTATTAATCCTTATTATTTTTCTTTAATTAAACATAAAAATTGCCCTATCGGAAAACAGGCTGTTCCTGATATGCAGGAAATTGAAGATATTAACATATTAAGTGATCCTGATCCGCTTTGTGAGGAGATCCAGTCTCCGGTGCCGAATCTTATTCATCGTTATCCCGGCAGGGTGCTTTTCATGGTTTCTGCCGAATGTGCAATGTATTGCCGCTTCTGCATGAGAAAAAGAAAAGTCGGATACAATTCGATAACAGATAAAACTATAACAATGGGTTTAGAATATATTAAAAACAATAAATCTATTTGTGAAGTTGTGATTTCAGGCGGCGATCCTTTGCTTTTGGAAGATGAGAAGATAGATCGTATTTTGAAAGATCTCAGAGCAATAGACCATATTGAAATTTTAAGGATTCATTCAAGGATTCCATGTACGCTTCCCCAGAGGATTACAAAAGATCTTGTGGATATATTGCGCCAGTATCATCCTCTTTTTATAAATATTCATTTTAATCATCCTGACGAAATAACCGAAGAAGCGGCTCTTGCATGCAGCGCTCTTGCTGATGCAGGCATTCCGCTTGGCTGCCAGACAGTGCTTCTGAACGGTATTAATAATAATGCCGAAATTATGAAAACTCTTATGAAAAAGCTCCTTATGATAAGGGTTAAACCGTACTATATACATCAGCTGGATGTTGTAAGAGGAAACCATCACTTTAAAGCGACAGTCAAAGAAGGCTTGAATATAATGCAATCCCTTTACGGATATTCCGGTCTTTGTGTGCCGCAATATATGATAGATCTTCCGGGAGGGGGTGGAAAAGTGCCTCTTTTGCCGCAATATTTCAAAACTTTTTCGGATGATTCCATTTCATTTATTAACTATGAGGACAAGCTTTTCGAATATAAAATATAATTGTGGCATTGTTGACTAAAAATAAAGAGTGTATTAATAATTTTTTAATTTATTCTAATCATTTTCAAATTGGTAATATCATATGATAACATCAGGTAAGATAGCAAAAAAAACCGCTGCATTTATAAGAAAAAATATCAGTAATTTTCCTCAAATAGGCATACTTTCAGGCACAGGCCTGGGTGAGAGCATGCAATCAATGGATGTCTCTTTTTCATGCCGGTACGAGGATATTCCTAATTTTCCGGTCTCGACGGTAAAAAGCCATATCGGTAAACTTCTGGTAGGCAAATTTGCAAAAGATGAGGTTATGGTTTTACAGGGGCGTTTTCATCTCTATGAAGGATATTCACCTCTTGAGGTCACTTTTCCTATCAGGGTTATGCAGGAGCTTGGGATAAAAATTCTCATTTTAACAAATGCTGCCGGGGGACTTAATACTTCATTTTCTGCCGGCGATATAATGTTGATAACAGACCATATAAATCTGACAGGCCATAATCCTCTTGTAGGCGCTAATGATGACAAACTTGGTATAAGATTTCCGGATATGAGTGCGGTATATGACAAGAAATTAATTGATTCCGCCTTAAATGCTGCAAAAGAAGAAAAGGTTCATTTGCAAAAGGGTGTTTATGCAGGACTTTTGGGGCCTTCTCTTGAAACTTCCGCAGAAGTTAGATTCCTGAAAACAATAGGCGCCGATGCAGTTGGTTTTTCAACAGTACAGGAAGTAATTGCCGGAGTTCATGCCGGCATGAGAATTCTCGGTCTTTCGGCAATAACCAATGTTCATGATCCGGCCAATCCTTCTCCATCAACACTTGATGAAATAATTGATACGGCAAAAAAAATAATGCCTAACATTGACACAATTATAAAAAGGGTTATAACTGATTTTAATGAATGAATTTTCTGCTGATCTTCTGATAATAAACGGCACGCTCGTTTTAATGGACCGTGATAATACCATAATACGAAACGGGGCTGTTGCTGTAAAAAAAGACTTGATAGCAGCGGCAGGCAAAGCCGAAGAACTTGCCGACTATAAGGCGACAAGGACCATAGATGCCAATGGCGGCATAATAATGCCGGGTCTTGTAAATGCGCATACTCATGCATCGATGGCCATATTCAGAGGCCTTGCAGATGATCTTCCTCTTATGACCTGGCTGAATGATCATATTTTTCCGGCAGAATCAAAGCTTAGCCCGGAAAGGGTTTACGACGGGGCGCTTCTTGCCTGTGCCGAAATGATACAATCAGGCATCACCAGCTTTTGTGACATGTATCTTTTTGAAGACTATGTTGCTCAGGCGGCATTGGATGCCGGTATGCGCGCTGTAGTAGGTGAAGTGCTTTATGATTTTCCTTCACCAAATTATGGTCCGATAGAAAAGGGCTTTTTATACACAAAAATGCTTATCGAAAAATACCGTGATAATCCTTTGATAAAAATTGCGGTTGAACCTCATTCCACATATCTATGTGCGCCGACACTTCTTAAGAAAGCATCTTTGCTTGCAAAGGAAAATGATCTTTTGCTTGTTATTCACGTTGCCGAAACCAAAAGCGAAGTATCGCAGATAAAAGAAAAATACGGACTTACTCCTGTCGGATTTTTAGAGGATACCGGCGTTTTATCTTCAAATCTTCTTGCCTGCCACTGTGTTCATTTAACCGATGATGACATTCTGCTATTAAAAAAATATGATGTAAAAGTTGCTCATAATCCTGAAAGTAATATGAAACTTGCATCAGGCATTGCTCCGGTTCCAAAACTTTTAAAACAGGAAATATGCACGGCTATCGGAACGGATGGATGTGCAAGCAACAATAATCTTGATATCTTCCATGAGATGAGTCTGGCCGCAAAACTCGGTAAAATCAGTACGTTTGATCCGAGTGCAATGAATGCTGAATCTGTTTTAAAAATGGCAACAATAGACGGGGCAAAGGCTCTTGGAATATCGGATATTGCCGGTTCAATCGAAGTTGGCAAAAAAGCCGATATAATAATTATTGATACCGTAAAACCTCATTTAACCCCAATGTACAATCCTGTATCCGGTCTGGTATATGCCGCAAGAGCAAGCGATGTGACAACTTCTGTTATAAACGGGAGGATTGTTATGGAGAACGGAAATATGCTTTCCATAAACGTTAAAACGGCAGCAGAAAAAGTCAGAAGTATTGCACAGGAAATTGTTTGAATACGATGAAATATGATTTAATAATTCATAACGGAATAATTGTAACGGTCAATAAGGATTTTGAAATCATAAAAGACGGCATTGTCTTTATTAATGATGGAAAAATAGAAGAGGTATCATCAAAACCAAAAGACTTTGTTTTTCCTCAAGCAAAAGAAATAATTGATGCTGCAGGCGGGATAATAATGCCCGGGCTGGTTAATACCCACACACATCTTCCGATGACTATATTAAGAGGAATTGGAGATGACCTTTTACTTTCCGAATGGCTCAACAATTATATTTTTCCTCTGGAAGCAAAATATATGAATCCTGAAACGGTAAGAATTGCTTCCTGTCTTGGTTGTGCGGAAATGCTGCTTTCAGGCACAACAACTTGCTGTGACGGATATTTTCATGAAGAAGAAGTTGCTCAAGCCGTGCTTGAATCAAAAATGCGGGCTGTTTTAGGACAAGGAGTGATCGATTTTCCGGCGCCAGGCATCCCTGATCCTGCGCAAAATATCAAAACGGCTGCACGCTATGTGGAAAAATGGCAAAATATTTCTTCATTGATAAAACCTTCGATTTTCTGTCATTCCCCCTATACCTGCTCGGAAAACACCCTGAAAAAAGCAAAGCAAATTGCTTCATCAAATAATATACTTTTTCAGATTCACGCAGCCGAAACAAAAGATGAATTTGATACGATCATGTTAAAGCACTCTGTTTCACCTTTAAAGTACATTGAGCAAACCGGTATCCTTGATGAAAACACACTTCTTGTGCATGCTGTCTGGATTGATGGAAAAGATATAAAAATCATATCAAACCATAATTCAAAAGTTTCTCATAACCCGCAGAGCAATATGAAACTTGCATCGGGTATTTCGCCTGTGCCTCAATTGTTAAAAGAAAAAATCACAGTAGGTCTCGGAACGGACAGCTGTGCAAGCAATAATGATCCTGATATGTTTAAGGAAATGGATGTTGCGGCAAAGCTGCACAAAGTCAATACTTATGATCCTACGGTTATGGATGCAAAAACCGTAGTTCAAATGGCCACCATCAAAGGAGCAGAAGCTATAGGACTCGGCAATGAAACCGGAAGCATTGAAAAGGGAAAACAGGCCGATATCATTATAATAGATACGGATTCTTTTCATTTGATACCGATGTATAATCCGGTTTCACACATTGTGTATTCTGCAACAGGCTCTGATGTAAGAGATGTGATTGTTGCCGGAAAACCGGTGGTAAGAGATAAAAAACTTCTGACTATGAACACAGAAGAAATAATTGATAGAATAAATCATCTTGCCTGCCGGATAAAAAAGGATGCGATAATGGCATGAATCTTGGCTTAAAAATAAAAGCTTCCCTTGGAGACTCTGAAGCGGACATACTTTTTACAAATGCCCGTATCATAAATGTATTTACCGGCGAAATTATGCCGGGCAGTTTTGCTGTTACGGGTGGATTTTTCTCGGGTTTTGGATCTTATAAGGCAAAAAAAACAGTTGATCTTAACAACAGCTTTGCAGTGCCCGGTTTTATCGATGCCCATGTTCATATAGAAAGTTCCATGGCTTGTGTAACAGAGTTTGCAAGAGCGGTATTTCCAAGAGGCACAACTTGTGCTGTAGCCGATCCGCATGAGATTGCAAACGTTCTGGGAAAAGCCGGAATAGATTATATGCTCGAATCAAGCAAAAACCAGCCGATTGATATATATTTTTCTTTACCTTCATGCGTTCCTGCAAGCAATATGGAAACATCGGGTGCAAGACTTTCGGCAGAAGATCTTTTGCCCTACATAAATAATGAACGCGTCGTTGCGCTAGCAGAAATGATGAACTTTCCTGGAGTTATATCCTGCGATCAGGATGTTCTTGCCAAAATAACAAATTCCTTAAAATATAAAATACCAATAGATGGCCATGCTCCCGGATTATCCGGCAAAAATCTTTATGCATATCTGGCGGCAGGTATTTCAAGTGATCATGAATGTACAACGGTTGCAGAAGCCAAAGAAAAATTATCAGCCGGAATGCATATAATGGTTAGAGAAGGTACTGCCGCAAAAAATCTTTCTGATTTACTTCCTCTTGTAAATGAAAAGAATTTTCATCGGATTATGTGGTGCACGGACGATCGGCATCCTGATGATCTTGTTACCAGAGGCCATATAGATTCTATGGTAACGGAAGCTATTAAATACGGATTAGATCCGGTTATGGCAATACGGATGGCAACCATAAATCCTGCCACTTATTTCGGCCTGAATCTCAAAGGCGCCATGGCTCCGGGAAGACATGCCGATTTTGTTGTGTTTGAGGATTTATATAATCCTGTAATTAAAGGGGTATATTCAAGAGGGTTCCTTCTGGCGGAAAACGGGGCGATAAAAAATGAGGTTAAAAAACCGGAACCGGTTTCAGTTGCTCCTGCAATGAATATTGAAATCGACAATATTGGTTTTTCCGTTCCTTACAAATCGGGCCGGATAAAAGTCATAGAAATCATACCGGGCCAGATTATAACCCGTCAGTTCTTATCATCGGCTAAAATTGTTAATGGTATGGCCGTCTCCGATATATCAAATGATATCTTAAAAATCTGTGTTATCGAACGACATAAAGGTTCAGGCAACATCGGCAAAGGTTTTGTTAAAGGCCTGGGCTTTAAACAAGGAGCAATTGCATCAAGCGTAGCCCATGATTCCCATAACATAATTGTTGCCGGAACAAACGATGAAGATATGAAAGCTGCTGTAGCCGCGGTTATTAAAATGGGTGGGGGACTTTGCGCAGCATGTGATGCAAATGTCTGCGGTGTGCTTTCGCTTCCGATTGCGGGTCTGATGTCGGATAAAACGATTGAGGATATTAATAGGGATATGAAGCATCTTATTTCCATCACCCAATCTTTCGGTTCATCACTTATTGATCCTTATATGGCTCTTTCCTTTCTTGCTCTTCCCGTAATTCCCGAACTTAAAATTACCGATAAAGGACTGGTCGATGTCAACAGATTCTGTATAGTGGAGCTTTTTAATCCGTAATAAAAATATCTTTGCCGAAACTTTTATTAAACAAATGAAAGAAAATTAAGCTAATGACAAATTCACAATCTTTACAAAAAAACCCTCTCCGGCCGATATGGCTGGATGATTCACAGGATACAGTCAAAATTATTGACCAGAGACTTCTTCCGCACAAATTTGTCGTCATTGATCTTAAAACCGTAGATGATGTGATAACTGCGATTAAGGATATGTATGTCAGAGGAGCGCCTCTTATAGGAGTTACGGCAGCATACGGGATCTACCTGTCAGTATTGGGTCTTTTAAAAAGTCAGGCCGGTAATGATTTCATAATTGAAGAATGCAGCAGAATAAAAGCAGCAAGGCCGACAGCTATAAATCTTGCGTGGGCGGCTGACAGGGTTTTAAAAAGAGTGCTTTTGTTTGCTGATATTCAAAGCAAAATCATAGCAGCCCGTGATGAAGCGTCAATAATAGCTGAAGAAGAAGTCAAAAACTGCAAAGACATCGGACTTCACGGTCTTGAAATAATAGAATCTATAAGCCGAAATAAAAATAATGCCACGGTAAATATTTTAACTCACTGTAATGCCGGCTGGCTGGCATGCATAGAATACGGCACTGCAACCGCCCCTGTTTATGCTGCTCATGAAAAAGGGATAGATATCCATGTCTGGGTTGACGAAACAAGGCCGCTTAATCAGGGAGCAAGATTAACCGCCTGGGAGCTGGGGAAAAGCGGGGTGAAACACACGATAATAACCGATAATGCAGGCGGGCACATTATGCAAAACGGTATGGTTGATATGGTGATTGTAGGATCCGACAGAACAACATATAAAGGAGATGTAGCCAACAAGATAGGAACTTATCTGAAAGCTCTGGCTGCAAAAGATAATGGTATTCCTTTTTATGTGGCTCTACCATCCAGTACTATCGACTGGGAAACCGACAGTATAAAGGATATGCCGATTGAATTGCGTGACCCGGACGAAGTTCGATATGTTCAGGGTCTTGATAATGATGTTATAAAAAGCGTTCTTATTACTCCGGAAGATAGCCCTGCTGCAAATTTTGCATTTGATGTCACTCCCTCAAGGCTTGTGACAGGTTTTATCACAGAAAGAGGAATTTGCAATGCCGCAAATATAAATAAACTTTTCCCGGAAAAAATGAAGATGAAAAGGTTTTCTTAAAAATACGGATTCTATTTTGCTTGACAATGTAGTTTTCATAGAACTATTGTCAATAGTTAAAATAAGCAATAATTTATGTATTCCTTATATCAGTATGTAGCTATTATCATTTCAATATTGTTCGATGTTCTTTACAAAACTCCGGATTGCGTGAATTCAGATTCACTATAAATATGTCATGTAAGCTTTGAATAACTTTTATCTGCCATAAAAACCATAAATGCCAAACTATAATGATAAGTCATATAATTATTTGTAGTTAATTGTTTAATGGCTATTCGTTTTTACAGCCACTCAACAAATAGGAACGGAGCGGATGAGAATTAATAAAAAAATATTGTTCGGATTATTTTTAATAGCTCTTGCAGTGCCTGCCGTGGTTTTCGGCAGCGAGGGAGAATCATCAATTAAGCACCTGAACCTGGGTGAAGTGCTTCCGCTCTGGAGTTGCATTCCTTTTGCATTAATGCTTCTTTCTATAGCGCTTTTTCCTATTCTTGCTCCAACGTTCTGGCACCACCATTTCAGTAAAGTCTCATTTTTCTGGGCAGCTTCAATAGCCATTCCCTTTTTGCTTATTTACAGAGGATTCGCTTTATATGAAATCTTACATATTGTTATAATCGATTATATACCTTTTATTATACTGCTCTGGTCGCTCTATGCAGTATCGGGCGGTATTTTGCTGCGCGGCACCCTGGTTGGAACTCCTGTTGTAAATACCTGCATGCTTCTTATAGGCACATTGCTGGCTTCATGGATGGGCACAACCGGAGCGGCCATGCTAATGATTCGTCCCTTTTTAAGAGCAAACAGTTACCGTAAAAACCGGACTTTTATGGTGGTCTTTTTTATCTTTTTAATAGCAAACGTGGGCGGTGCCCTGACACCTTTGGGCGATCCTCCGCTCTTTTTAGGATTTTTGCATGGGGTGCCGTTTTTCTGGACATTAAAGATTGCTCCCCATCTGATTACAGTGGTGGTTTTACTACTTGTTATTTATTTTTTTATGGATTCATATCACTATCGCCGTGAAAAGCATAAACCTGCCAATCCCAAAGATAAAATACCTCTTGGGCTGGAGGGAAAGCACAATTTTCTTTTCATTGCCGCAATTGTAATATCGGTACTTATAAGCGGAATAGTGGATTGGGGAACAGTTTCAATATTCGGGGTTCATACATCTGTGCAGGACCTGGTTCGTAACGGACTTTTGCTTATAATAGGAACTATTTCTTTAGTAACTACAAATATAACCGTTTACGAAAAAAATAATTTTTCATGGGCACCGATTATTGAAGTTGCTTATCTTTTTATCGGAATTTTCATTACCATGGTTCCCTGCCTGCTTATTCTAAAAGCAGGGGGTAAGGGAGCCCTGGCTTTTTTTATCAATTCGGTGCAACACCCATCACATTACTTCTGGAGTGCGGGGATATTTTCGGGTTTTCTCGACAACGCGCCGACTTACCTGACTTTTTTAAATACAGCTCTGGGCAATTTTTACTCATCCTTGCCGGAAAAACAGGCTATATCCCGTCTGATAGCTGAAAACCCGCTTTACTTAGAGGCCATTTCAGCCGGATCGGTTTTCTTTGGTGCATGCAGCTATATCGGCAATGCTCCAAACTTTATGGTGCGTTCCATAGCTGAAGAAGCAGGTACTCCTATGCCCAGTTTTTTTGGCTACATATTAAAATATACACTTCTAATCCTTATTCCGGTCTTTGTAGTAGTCACTTTTATCTTTTTCTAAGGCAGGTGAAAAATGAAATTCGAAAAAATATTGTTTAATACACGCTTCAGAGATAATACAATCGGAGTTCTTGAACAGATGCTTGATCTCACCGCTGTTGGACTAAAAGAAATTATTCTGGTTTATGTTATACCGAGAGATAAAGTTGCCTTTGTTCCTTATGGAGGATATCAAAAAGAAAAAGAATTGGAGATTAGGAAAAAAGTTGCCGGAAAATTTGAAAAGTGGGGTGCAACTCTTGAAAAAAAAGGCGTTAAAAGTAAAATACGCATTGAAGTAGGCATTCCCAATGCCGTTATTCTTTCCATCGCTGAAAAAGAAAAAGTTAATATGATTGTTGCCGGACGTAAGAAACGCACATTACTCGAAAGAGTCTATGTTGGTACTCATTTGCTCGATCTTGCAAGACGCAGCCCGATTCCCTTACTTATGGATAAGTACATGGCCGAATATGAAGTAGACGGCAAAATATTAACACGGGTTAATGAACATATTTTCAGCCATCCCATGCTTGCCACGGATTGGTCATGCCCTTCCGAAAACGCGCTTGAAGCACTGATATCTCTTAAGGGGTTGGCTTCAAATATAATAGTAGCTCACAATATAGGCGTAAAATTAACAAAGGCTATGAGTCCTGCCCAGTTTCAGGAAATTAAAAAAGAAAGCCGCAAGAGGCTTAATGAGTATCGCCACCGTTTGATTGACGCAGGTCTTGAGGCACAAACATCACTGACCTCTGGCCGAACTGTTGCAGAAATCATCAATGTTTCACGCAAACATAATGCTTCTATGATTGTTTTGGGCAGAACCGGTAAGGACTGGCTCAGTCAGTATTGGTTAGGCGGAGTATCTCACAGGGTGGCAGAAACCTCGGAATTGCCTGTATTGCTTATTCCATAAAGCCCAATTATTATGTCTATGAAAAAATAATTCTGCTTTCTCATCCCAAGCCAGGGTTTATCTCCACTCGACCTGTTGCGGGACTTTTAACGAGTCCATCAAAATTAATATTTACCGGATGATTGTCTGATCTGCTTACAGCAGGTTTTGATATAACACCGGGTGAGTCCTGGGCAGCCATATTATTCCCCAGCTTATTAGGAAGTGATAAGGGCAAAAGAATGCTTACACGTCTGTTGGAAAAATCCATAGGCTTGTCAGGAAGCCTAAGTTTTCTGTCTGCAAAACCGCGCACTTCAAGTATCTGATCCTTTCGCAAACCGCTTTCTTCCAGCACCTTCCTTGCGCTGTTGGCCCTTTCGGTGCTTAACTCCCAGTTGGTATAATCTGAAGAAACATAGGGCCTTGCATCTGTGTAACCTTCAATTATTATACCGTTCTTGAGTTTAGCCAGATGGGATTTTGCTATTACTTGCAATAATTTGACAGTGTCAGGCTTTATATGTATCTTTCCTATATCAAAAAAAAGACCTTCGGATTCTTCAAGAAGATCAATGCGCATACCTTCTTGTGTTACAGTTACAGTAATTTTATCCTTAAACTTGTTAAATTCCGGAGTCTGAGATATTGTCTTTGTAATTTTTTCGGCTTCCGATTTGAGCAGCTCCATTTCAAAGGCACGTTTGTCTACTGCTATCGGTGAAGCCGGCAAGGATAATGGTTTCTGCTCATCAGGAAGAACTCCGCCATATCTGCCGTTTGTAAAAACGCCCGGGTCATTAAAATAGGCACCGATATAGTGTTTTACCTCTTTGCTTTGTCCAACAATCCATAAAACTATAAAAAGCGCCATCATAGCAGTAACAAAGTCAGCATATGCAACCTTCCATGCTCCTCCATGATGACCGCCATGACCTTTTACTTTTTTAACAACTATAATTGGTTGAATATGTTCATCATCCATTAGTTTTTACCTTTTACATGTTTTTCCATTTCCTGAAATTCGGGCCGATAATCACTTGGTATGGAGCGTCTTGCAAATTCAACTGCTATAATGGGGTTAAGTCCTTTTGCAAATGCTATCATGCCCGACTTAATTACTTCAAAGATTTTAGATTCTTCGTCGTTGGCCATGTCTATATTAGTAGCAATTGGCTGGACAAAACCATACGAAAGATATATACCAAGAAACGTTCCTACCAGAGCAACCGCAACCTTATGGCCTATTACTTCAGGCGGGCCATCAATTGCCTGCATTGTTATAACAATACCAAGCACAGCAGCTACGATTCCAAGTCCCGGCATGGAATCCCCGATTTTTTGAAGAATCATACCCGGTTTTGTCCCTTCATGGTGATGGGTTTCAATATCGCAGTCCATAAGAGCTTCCATATCGTGGGCGGCCACTCCTCCAAGCACAACAAGACGAAATGTATCACATATGAAATGAAGAATATGATGGTTATTGAGAAATTGAGGATATTGAGTAAAAAGATTGCTGGTTTCCGGATTTTCTATATGGCTTTCAAGGGCAATAAGTCCATCCTTACGGCTTAACTGGAATACATCAAACATGAGCTTTAAAAGATCAAGGTAGGATTGTTTGCTAATTGTAGAGCCTTTTACTGTACCAATTATTTTTCCAATTATATCTTTTAGAAGCTTTGGCGGGGCCGAGATCAAAAGCGCTCCTATTGCTGCACCACCTATAATCATAAATTCCACAGGCTGTATAATGACAGCTAATGGGCCTCCTTCCAACACAAAGCCACCAAAAACGCTAACAATAACCACCACAACGCCTATAATCACAAACATATTTTTTTCCCTTTCCGATTTCATAAGGAAGTATTTGAAGGACACCATATGAATACTCATAAATATAATTACTACAAAAAAACTATATTTTTATTTGCTGCATAGTGTGCAACTGTTAATTCATTTATCGGCATAATGAAGTGAAACTTTAAACAGTATATTAAGCCGGCGCTAAGGCTTTCACGGGAATTTTCAGGGAAGAGTTCGGATTATATGATAATTTTGTGAGTATTTTTAATTTGGTTGGATTATTAAGCTGGTAATGCAAGACAAACCGTTGAAGATTCACTGACTTTTTAAAGATGGTAATCTTAAACGTATTTCAGGCGCCTCGAAATTTATTATTTTTTTATCTTGGAAAAAAGCCTGTTAAATTTATTATTAATCAGAAAAGCCTGTTTCAAAACATTTCAGTTTAGTCAAGGTCAAGGCAGGCTAAAATGGGGCGTTTTGCAATTGGCTCAGAAATTACAGATATCGCCAAGTCGTTGGTCATACATCTTGCCGACTCCATATTCATTTCGTCTCATGAATTTTTCTTTTGGAGGACCAATGATTTGCATTTCAGGATGTTTTTCCAGAACTTCACCTGCTATTTTCATTTCTTTAGTACACCCGGTGCTGAATGTAGCATCTTTTCCTACCCATTCGGGAGGAACTTTTCTTCCCATGATCTGAAAGGCTTCGACTATGTCCTCATAAGATTGAAATCTCCATATGTCGATTAAACCACTTGTCTGGACTATTTCCCACATATACATCAGATCATCAGCATCCATTCCTGTTTCATAATATTCCGAAGGATTAATTATAAATGTCATTGCAAATCGCTCTCTGAGATGCTGGATAAATATGGACATAATTCTTTTTGCCATTTTAATTTTTCCAGGGATAGAACCAATTATGCCGCTATAAAAAATAACTGTCATACCTTTTTTCTTTGCTTCAGACATCTGATTAATTATCGATTTTGCCTTTCTTTCAAGGTTTTCATAGGAAAATTTAATAACTAAAGGATGTTTTGGCTTATAGCTGATATTCACGGAATCATTTTCACCGGCTGAAATATTAAAAATATCTTGTGTAAATTGGAAATGAGTGTCAAAAAACCGTCTCTTCTGGTCATAACCTCTTGAAATTATAAAGTCGGCTTCTTTAAAAAAACGGGCAAACGTTGTAGATGTAAGAAGAAGATTAACATTTTCGAAAATTCCGTCTGATATTGCCATTATATCATTATCGCTACGAATAATCCTGATCAGATCATTTTTCCCCAGATTACTATCTTTTATAAAATAAGCCCCTTTAAGATCTTCAGCAAAGGCTTCATCCATCATAGCATCATAAAAAGTCGTTTTGGTAAAAAGTGGACCTTCCTTAAATACCAGAATTATTTTGTGGCCAAGTTTAACAAGATAATTAACAATTGTAATATCTACAACAGCTTCGCCAGCCTCATCTATAAGCCATAGAATCTTTTTACGTACCTCCTGCCCGCTGTCGCTATTTTTTTTACATATAAGATCAAAAAGCAAATCGGCTCCGTTTCCTGTAAATTTCCTTTCAAATATTTTTAAGAAATCTTCTTCCGCATATCCTGCCGATTTAGCAGATGTCCAAAGGGAATTTTCAACACTGAGAGTAAAAAGTCTTTTAAGTTCAAGATAATCCGCAAGTTTCCTGATATTTGAAATGGTATCGGGAATATCTTTAAAATAAGACGGATATATAATATCCAGGGCTTTTTTACAACATTCTGATTTAATAATAATTTTTGTAGAATTATTTCGAAAGGCCTTTTCGCATAAATAGGGATCAGATATATTTGAGTGATTGATAAATATCCTCAGCAACCGTTTTTCAAGACGTGACGGAAGCATAATGGCATCTCTTGTTTCATGCATGAACTTTATTTTTATTAATGATTTAAGAAAATTATTTTCATTTTCATCTTCTATTTGTTCATCTACCACATGAAATATCCGCTCAAGAACGGCATTATACTTTTCATTCACAAAATTCTGGTTATTACGGTTTATTATACTTTCAAACATTTTATCGGAACATGGATAATAACATTCTTCTTCTTCCGTATAAACCATAAATCTTACCTGTTCGGGAGTTGCAACCTGTCCAGGATATGAGTTGTAATCGAGATGATTTTCAATGAAAAAAGCGATATGCCATGCGTCTTTTTCCGGATTCTCTCTTTCTGTATAAATATTTTTCGGACCCGGTGATATTGGTTTTGATGGGTCCTGTGGAAAAAATCCCATTAATTGTCTCCTGCATTAAATTGAAAATAACATTGTACCTTTTTGAAAAATATAGCGGAAGGAAGAAGACAGAAATGTATAGCGGTATGCAAAAGCAGAAAACAATATTTATAAAATTTTTTAAATTTTTGCATTAAACTCTTTGAAAGAATAAAACCACAGACAATATTTAATATAAAGCCGATTATTTTAAGAAAAATCTCATCTTTGCGGAACCTATTTCTATAACATCAAAATCCTTTAGCTGAATAGATTCACTAACAGAACTTCCGTTAACTTTTGGTTTTAAACCACCTTCATGGCTTAAGAAATAACCGCTAGGCCTTTTGCTTATTGTACTTGAAACCTGGCCTACCATAAATCCGCCAACCACTGCGTCATTTGTTGGTGCTTTTCCGATCTTGAAGAGTTTTTTTGATATTTCTATTTCTCCTGTACCGCCTGAAACAAATGATAATACACCAACCGGCTCATCCGGTTTAGCTGCCGCAGGTGCCGCGGCATTCGGGGTGCTCCTGGCAAGCATGGATTTATATGCATTTGTATCCATAACCATAGTCTGATCCATATCTTCCGGACCGGCAGTTTCAGGTTTTGTTTCATTATCCTGGTATTTAAAAATAATATTATGTTTTCCGATTGTAATGATATCTCCATGTTGCAGCCAATGGGAGCTTACATACTGTTCATTAACAAAGGAACCATTTTTACTTTGAAGATCAGTAAGTAAAAAACCTTCGCCAACTGAATCTATTTTAGCATGGTGTCCGGAAACAGCGAGGTTGTCGATTACAATATTGTTATCTTCCCGTCTTCCGATATTAAGAGATTTTGTTTTTTCAAGAACATATTCGGAAATAACATTATCTTTAAATTTTAGTGTTAGTGTCGGCATTAAAATACCTCATTAATAAAGGTTAGTAAAAATAAAAAATACTTTAAAAATGCTTCTTATTTTCGATATCAATCCTTTCAACAGGCCATTTTGATTTTTTTTATCCTTAACCTTTAAGACAATAACGGTTATGTTATCGTTGCCTCCGCGTTCATTTGCAAGATCAACGAGCGCCCTGCATGCCTTTTGAGGATGTTCCGTTCTTACTATTTCGAGTATCTCATCCGGTGTAACATTGTCTGATAGCCCATCGGAGCTTAATACTAATATATCTCCTTTAAAGAAGGGCGTTTCGCATACATCAGGCTTTATTGTTTCTCCGATACCGACAGCCTGTGTTAACATATGCTTGAAATGATGCTCAAACATTTTTGCATTTTGAGGATCAATAGCCATCTGTTCAGCTAAAACAGTATGTGGTACAGACAGAAGTTCTATACTGTCGTTATGTATAAGATAAATTGGGCTGTCACCCACATTGGCTGCAATCAGATTCTCTTTAGTAAAAAGAACCGCTGAAACAGTTGAGCCCATCGCCTCATATGATTCATTGCTTTTAGATAAACTATAAATTCCTTTATTGGCAAGGTGTATGCCCGAAACAAGACGATTAGCTTCTTGTGAGACAGAGTCATCCGAATCTTCAAGTTCTTCAGCATCAATCTTATTATCTATAAACCGCCCCATATAATCACGTATGGTGTCAACAACAATAGCACTGGCTACTTCTCCCGCATTGTGTCCGCCCATACCATCAGCGACTACAAAAAGATTTATGGAATTGTCTATATATAGGGCATCTTCATTTTTTTTCCTTTTTCTTCCGACATCGCTAATCCCGGTTGATTCAACAACTGCCATGTAAGCTATGTTCCTATATGAACTAATGCAAAATGTAATGAGGGATCGGTCTTTAAATTTACCTAAATCTATTTTTTCCTTTATATAATAAAAAGTTGGTGAGGTCAAGCATGATAAATATATATAATTTCATTCCGTATTCTTTTATTGCCTGAGCAGGTATATTGTAAAGTTTTTCTCCGGTTTATATACCTTTGATGAAGAACGTTTTTGCTGAATGAATTATCGGATTTCACTGGTCATTTATTTAACAATATTTTATTAATCTTGCAAAAATGATTTATAAATTAGTGCCTGAACGCTCTTGGCGTAACAATATTTTTATTGAGTGCAATATTTGGCAGGATCTTTAAGTCCTGCTTCTTCAAAGCCTTTTTTCCTTAAAAAACAGCTGTCGCAAAGGCTGCAAGCACTGCCGTCGGGACCAGGATCATAACAGCTGTGGGTAAGAGAATAATCGACTCCAAGTTCAATTCCTTTTTTGATAATCTGAGCTTTAGTCATATTTATTAAAGGCGTCCGGATTTTGAGACGCATTTTACCTTCGACTCCGGCTTTTGTTGCAAGATTCGCCATATATTCAAATGCACTTATAAATTCAGGCCGGCAATCGGGATAGCCGCTGAAATCTATTGCATTAACACCAATAAATATATCGAAGGATTTTATAACTTCAGCCCAGGCAAGTGCATGAGCTAAAAAGATGGTATTTCTTGCTGGTACATATGTTACTGGTATCCCTTTATTTATTGAATTAAGAGATCTTGCTTTAGGAACTTTGATATCGGCTGTTAAAGCTGAACCGCCGATTTTATTAAGATCTATATTTATCACAAGATGTTTTTTTACATTAAATACTTCTGAAACCTTTTTTGCTGCATTCAGTTCATGCGAATGACGTTGGCCGTAAAAAAAACTCATGCTGTACAAATCAAACCCTTCGTGTTTTGCAATAGCCATTACGGTTGTTGAATCAAGGCCTCCGCTTAAAAGTACTATGGCTTTTTTTTGCATTATATTTCCTTTAAGTTATCTATCAATGCCGTTGAATTAAGCTGGTTGCCGATAAGCCGGGTTAAACTTTTTATTTCGCTTTTTGAAAATTCGTTTATTACTTCTACCAGGCCGGATTGCATCGACACATTTGAGAATGAGCGCCTGTAGATCCTCAATAATA
>NZ_JBAMMY010000072.1:0-1417 GCF_051233685.1 Desulfobacterium sp. N47 | reverse complement strand
GACCCTTACCCATAAGTCTGTTTAGCACGATTGGATTGGGCATATGCCATGAGAACTCTCCACATGCCGGCGAGATCGTCCACTCGTTGCAAACCGAGCCAGAGGCTTTTGGTTCCCGGATCGCCGTCACTTTTTCGACCGAGGAAGCCTCCCGGACTGGCAACCATTCTGGTTGCTTCCCGGAGGGTGGGCGGTTTTTCCGGCGGGATCGGGTCTTGTTTGATATATGCCACGAGGGCTTTTCACTCAGAGTCTTCAAAGTATACCGTGCAAGGAACATCAGGCGTATCCCGTCCCAGCTTGGTAAGATAATAAATCCGCCATGCAACTACCAGATCAACAGCAAGACACGCTTCAATACGGTCTGCCTGCCCAAGTTGCCGTTCTTCTATTTTGCAACCGCTCTTTAAAGTGCGGTGAAATACTTCAATCCCCCAACGCTTGGCATACCAACCGAGTTTTTCCACGGCCTGATCAAAATCAGTGACCGGCCAGGTGGTCAGAAGCATCCATTCCAGCGCTTCAACATTTTCAGGTGTGTTAACCTCCAGCGCCTGCACAGCCCAGATGCGTAAAGGCCCAAGTTCTTGTTTGCTCTTTGGCGGTTCAAGGGTGGTTTCAGAAAAACGGACTTCCAATTGAGCAATACGAGCATTTCGTTTGCCCTGGCGTGGGATATGAATCTCTTGAATGCCGGCTGCGTTTATGCTTCCCATATGTTCCCAGAGATGCCCTTGCTCATCGGTTAGTAACCGATTTTGCTCAGCCCGCACAAGAAGTTTTGCGCCGGCAGGTTCAGCAGTCGCCAACATAAAAAGTTCATATATGTCGGCTTCCCGGTCACCTACGCTCACAAAGGCAGTATCCGGACATACGCGTTGCGCTTCTGCAGCTTTATTAAAGCTTTTTAACCATTTAAAGCTCTCTTTTTCCTCGATAGGCAGTTTATGCCGTTTCTTTTTCTTGCCAAATTCTTCAGGATCGCGCGCCCAGCTTTGGACATCAAGCAAGCCGAGCGGCACGCCATCAGTGTTGAAAGCCATAGTGTCATGCATTAAAAGACCGATGGCGCCTTCCTTCCTGGAACCGATAAGTCCCAGGTCTCCGGTGGCAGGATGAGCGCTGTAGTTGAGAGTAGCGGTATCCTGCACGGCAAGAACTATACTCTCCGCCTTGCAACGATTGACGGTGGCTGTGTAATGCTGACTCAACAAAATGTCCATATGAGTTTCCGGATGATCAAAAAGGCGATACGCCGCCTTGGTTTTTGCTCGTGTCTGACAGGCCTGCGGAATGCTGGCCTGCGGCCGTGCATAAAAATCCCGGGCAATGGTGACAAGCCTGCGGCTCAGCCGTTTGTCACCCAAACCGATATTCCCGAATTCTTCCTCTGCCCAATCCACGGGAGGAGCTTTAG
>NZ_JBAMMY010000009.1:0-2816 GCF_051233685.1 Desulfobacterium sp. N47 | reverse complement strand
GTAGCGACAAAAAGTCTGAGTGTTTTCTCGTCAAGTATTGGCGCAAGCATTTCGAAGCGTTTTTTTATCAACCTTATTTCCATGCATGCAGTATAGCATGTACGTTTTAAATGTAAAGGTTATTTTGTGACAACTCCTAAGCGGTCAATCTGATTAATTCAGGTTGGCCGCTAATTTTTTTTTGGAAGATCAGGAAACATATTCTTTGGCAATCATAAAATAAAATGAATCCGGAAAATCAGAACAAATCTTTTTATAAGCTTCTTTGCTCTTTTTCCCTTCTTCCATTATGGCAAAAAGCCTTCCAAGATTAAAATAAGCTTCATCTTTCAAAGAATTATCCGGTTCTGACACAATCTTTTCAAAATAAGCTACAGCAGATTTATAATCCTTTTTTTCTTCTGAAGCATAACCAAGACTGTTTATTATCCCGCATTTAATAAACCGGTTATTGCTAAAATCTATCAGAGCTTTATTGTAAAGATCGATAGCTGTATCTATATCTCCGGCATTATAGCATATATTGGCGAATTCAAGCCTTGCTATCTTACCGCCGCTATTGCCTGAATATTTATCTATTATGTTTTTAAAGCTGTCTTTAACTTCTTTCAAAGCTTTTTCAGGACCATTTTTCTTAACGGATATTTTATATTCTCTCATGCTGTTTTCAAGCATTGAATAAGCTTTGCTTTCAGACTTGCGGTTAAAGTAAGAATATCCTGAAAAAACCAACGCAATAAGCACGGCTGCGCTTACAATAGATATTAATTGAGTTTGATGTTTGCCTGCAAGATTTAATAATTTTGTTGAAAAAGTTATAAACTCATCCGGTTCTTTTAAAAGCGCCTTTCTTGTTATTTTTTTTGCCATTGTTTCTCCAAACAATATTTATTCCAGCATTATTTTTATTCTTTTCCACCCATCTTCCGGAATATTAGCTCCCATAACCTGGCAAACTTCATATCCACAAGCAGAACCCAGCTCGCCACATTTTTCAAGGTTGTAACCATTTACAAATCCGAACAAAAATCCAGCCGCCCATAGATCACCTGCTCCTGTAGTATCAATCGCAAACCCGTTTCCCATTGGTTCAACTTTAATAACTTTTCCTTTGTGGGATATATAACTTCCCCGATTGCCAAGTTTCAATGCCGCTATATCCGCGCGTTTTGAAATAACTTCAAGAGCCTTAAGTTCATCTCTATAACCTGTAAACGCAAATGCTTCATCCTCATTGGCAAGCAAAATATCTACATAGGCATCTACTATTTCATCAATAAATTCTTTATGTTCCTCCACAACCGTAAAACTTGCGAGATCCAGTGAAATAAGAGCCCCCGCAGCTTTTGCATTGTTTAAGGCAGAAAGTATTAATTTTTTATTAAACATCAGATAGCCCTCGATATGGACAACCGTAGCCCCTTTGAAACAATTGATTGTAATTTCTTCCGGTTTTGTTTCTGAAGATGCACCAAGGCAAGTAAACATCGAACGCTGGGCATCAGGTGTCACTATGGAAAGAACTCTTCCGGTGGGAGAAGCGCAAGTAAAAAGATGTGATTCAACATTATTATTTTTCAAATCATTTTCAAAAAACCTACCCAGATCATCTTCACCCAGTTTGCCTACAAACCGGGATAAGCCGCCAAGTTTTCCTATCCCAACAATCGTATTACACGCTGAGCCTCCAGGCACTATGCTGGGCTTTTTTGTTATCCGGGATAAAGTGTTTTCAATAACTTCATCATCAACCAGAGTCATGCCACCTTTTATGGCTCCGGCTTTTTCAATAAACTCATCGTTCTCTAAAGCAAGAATATCAACTAGAGCTGACCCTATACCTACGACAAGTTTATTGCCATTGCCTGCAAGTAAATCGTCTGTCATTTATTATCCTTAAGCAATCAGCAGGTTAGCTACTTTACTACTATATAATTGTTATATGTTCCAAAGTTATTCTGGCATAGTTGGTCGTTATTGGGATCCGTTTGCCATTGACCATCAACCTGGAATTTGTATTCATATCGTCCGGGATCCAGAAAAATCGATTTTTTCCAAACATCATTGTTTTCTTTTTTCATGGTATGAGTTTTTTCATTCCATTTATTAAAATCACCAATTAAAGATACTTTTTCAGCTTTTTGGATTTCAATAATAAAAGTCACTTTTCTTTTGCCAGGCGTTGATTTTATTTTCTCTTTTGCCATATGTACCTCCCTTTTGGCTCAAATTATTTTGTTATAAATAAAAATGGTTATAATAGAACAAGTTTATGTTCGGTATAACACTTTACGAGCAGCAGGATGGAATCGCTGAATTCAATTGTTCTTTGATATCAATATACTGTATATATCTAATATTTAATCTATTTATTGTCAAGATATTTATTCTTTTGCGATAATCCGATACTTGGCCTGCATTGTTCTTTCAGTGCCTATCAGGATTCCTTCATACAGTATGTTTTATTAAACTCAACAGTATATACCTTAAACATATAAAAATATTGAACAGATAAGTCAGGCCTGTGATAAGACAGGCTGTTTAGCAACAAGCTTATTGCCAACTGTTTGCTTTGAAGATTAAACAAATATAGAAAGATTTTTTAGCTTGATAATAACGGCATATACGTGTAAAAAAAGCAATAATCGCATTAAAACATATTAACAAAGGTTATTTTATAATCTAAAGTTTCACCGAAATGATGCATGGTTTACTCACGCGACCATCCGTAACAGCGCGTCCACGAAAGATTTTCGGGAGAGTTTCTGGTTTTTGTTGCAAACGGCATTAAAATCATCAGCCAACGCGGCCTTGGC
>NZ_JBAMMY010000252.1:0-1956 GCF_051233685.1 Desulfobacterium sp. N47 | reverse complement strand
CGGGGAGAACGCCTGCTATACTCTCCTGGCATTTATCTGTCTTAAAATGGAGTTACACTGGAAATCAAACCCTATCGGAAAAGTGCGTGAGAATCTGCCATTCTTTCAAAAACCGGCTGATAAAAATTTTACACAAAAACTTGACAGTACCCAAAACGTAGCTAATTCCATTTTGCTCGGCTTGAGCGGCAGCGGCCAGGTGCAACCATCTTATTGGGTTGACCCGAAAATCGGCGTTCAATATCTTATAAACGTGCGTGCACCCGAATATGCAATGGATTCCATACAGGAACTTAATGCGATGCCGATCAGCGCCGGCAAACTAAATACAAGCGGTACCAGCAATGCACAGATTCTCTCAAATCTTGCAACTCTTCATCGCGTTTATCGCCGGTCATCTCGCATTATGACGTAACCCCTGTAATTGATGTTTTCGGCAATGTGGACGGTCGCGATCTGAACGGCGTATTAAGTGATATCCAACCGCTTGTTGAAAAAATCCGAAAAGACTTGCCGCGAGGAAGCAGCATTGTAATACGCGGTCAGGCCGAAACGATGCGCTCAAGTTACTTGGTTTGGTAGGCGCGATTGTGCTGATTTATTTTCTGCTGGTTGTCAATTTTCAAAACTGGCTTGACCCGTTCATCATCATCACCGCACTGCCGAGTGCGCTCGCAGGTGTAGGATGGGGATTGTTTTTGTCTCAAACGAACTTAAGCGTTCCGGCGTTGATGGGCGCCATCATGAGCCTTGGCGTAGCAACGGCCAATTCGGTTCTCGTCGTGACGTTCGCGCGTGAAAATTTAAATCTCGGCCTCGATCCGGTTTCGGCAGCGCTTGAAGCCGGTGTCGGTCGCATCCGTCCGGTTTTGATGACCGCGTTTGCGATGATAATCGGCATGTTGCCCATGAGCCTTGCCCTGGGCGAAGGAGGCGAACAAAACGCACCTCTCGGTCGAGCAGTAATCGGAGGTCTTGTTTTCGCCACCATTGCCACACTATTTTTTGTACCGGTCGTTTTCAGTTTAATGCACCGGAATCATAAGCCGCAACCAGAAAAAAAGGTAACACCATGAATTCAAATTCAACTGCCCCCACACCTCCCATACGTTTGATGCGAATTGCCGGAATCGTTGCTGTGCTCGTTATCATCGGCCTTATCATCGGCTTCGTGCCGCGCCGGATTAACCGGCACAAATTACTTGAAGAAATGCATGCTGATTCTATTCCGACCGTGGATGTCATTTTACCGGCAGCATCCGAATCGAATCTCGGTACTCCTTTGCCGGCTGAAGTTCAGCCATTCATGCAGGCTTCGATTCATGCACAAGCAAGCGGTTATCTGAAAAACTGGTTTGTTGACATAGGTGATCAGGTTACCAAAGGACAAATACTTGCAGAAATTGATACGCCGGAACTGGATCGCCAGCTTGTGCAGGCCAGGGCCGAACTGGATAAGGCAAAAGCCTCGCTGGATTTAGCGAAAATTACCGCGGACCGCTGGACGGAATTGCTCAATATTTCGGGTGTCAGCAAGCAGGAAGCTGCGGAAAAAAAGGCGGATTACGCCGTTAAAAAGGCAGATGTCGAAGCCGTTCGTGCGAATCTGCAGCAGTTGGAAGAATTGAAAAAATTCAGCCGTGTTACCGCCCCGTTTTCCGGAACGATTACATCGCGCAACACTGATATAGGCCAGCTCATTTCCGCAAACAATGGGACTGAATTCAGGGTTATTTTGTTCTTTGAACAATAAAAAAAAATTACAATTAATTAAACAAACAAGTGGTCAAAGTCCCAATAATAATGTATAGGAAGGATGATCAAAATTATTATTGAGGCAAAATCCATGACATTACAAACGATAACGGTAAGGCCGGTTCTAAAGGAAGAGGAACAAGAATATATCAAGTTGATGGCAAAACACCATTATTTGGGGTTTGCGCCTAAAATAGGAGA
>NZ_JBAMMY010000249.1:0-13511 GCF_051233685.1 Desulfobacterium sp. N47 | reverse complement strand
TTGCGCAAAAGTCTGTCCTGTAACATTACCCAACGAATATGATGAAACCCTTTCCGAAAGAAAAGCTGTTTATAAGCAATACGCACAGGCTATTCCCGGAGCATATTCCATACAGAAAAGCGATAAGGCTCCGTGCAGACTGGCTTGCCCGGCAGGGCTCAATGTCCAGGGTTATGTACAGATGGTAGGTCAGGGCAAATATAAAGAGGCTCTTCAGATTATCATGGAGGATCTGCCTTTGCCCGGTGTTCTGGGAAGAATATGTCCTCACGGATGCGAAGACGCCTGCCGCAGATGTGATGTGGATAATCCTGTTGCAATACGCAGCCTTAAACGTCTTGCCGCGGATAAATTCGATCCGAGGCAAATCGAGATCAAAACGCTTCCCAAAAGAGATGAAAAGGTCGCCATCATAGGATCAGGTCCGGCAGGACTTTCCGCTGCATATCATCTTGCGCGAAAAGGAGTGCTTTCAACAGTATTCGAAGCACTACCCAAAGCCGGAGGCATGTTAAGGGTCGGGATACCTGAGCACAGACTTCCAAGAAATATTCTTGATAATGAAATAGAAGTAATAACAAATCTTGGAGTTGAAATTAAAACCAATACGCCTCTTGGCCCTGATCTTAGCATAGATGATCTTTTCTCACAGGGCTACAAATCCGTTTATTTGGCAATAGGCGCACACAAGGGTTTTGATCTTGGCGTACCCGGAGAAAAAGCCAAAGGTGTCCGTCAGGGCGTTGATTTCTTAAGAGAAGTTAATCTTACCGGAAAATCCGAAGTAGGCAAAAAAGTTGCGATAATAGGCGGCGGCAATGTGGCCATAGATGTTGCAAGATGCGCCGTAAGGCTTGGAGCCGAAAAGGTTAATATAATCTACAGAAGAACCCGCGCTGAGATGCCTGCATGGGAAGAAGAGATTCATGCTGCCAAAACCGAAGGAGCCGAAATAACCTATCTTGCCGCACCCCAGGAAGTTTTGACTTCAGACGGCAAGGTTGTGGGTTTACGCTGTATCCGCATGGAACTTGGAGAACCGGATTCATCAGGAAGAAGAAGACCCGTTCCTGTTGTCGGAAGTGAATATGATATTGAAATAGACCAGCTAATTCCTGCAATTGGCCAGAAACCCGATTTAACTGCTCTTGAAAATATAACCGGTGTGGATTTTTCGAAATGGGGAACAGTTGAAACAGATTCCGTAACATATGCCACCGGACGTCCGGGAGTGTTTGCAGGAGGTGATGTTCAGACAGGCCCCTGGGTTGCCATAGGCGCAATTGCAGCCGGAAGAGAAGCAGCCGAATCCATTATAAGATATCTTGACGGAAAAGACATGGCCGAAGGCCGTGAAGCTATAGTAAATGAAAATCCTGTTTACAGGCCCATACCGAAAAACGAGCCCAAAAAATCAAGAATTGAAATGCCTGAGCTTGCTGCTGAAAAACGGGCAGGCAATTTTAAGGAAGTTGAGCTTGGTTACTGTGAAGAAGACGGTGCAGCTGAAGCCGGAAGATGCCTTAACTGCGGTTATTGCTGCGAGTGCCTTCAGTGTGTTGATGCCTGTCTTGCAGGTGCTGTTGATCACAGCCAGACAGTTGTGGAAAAACAGATTGATATCGGTTCCGTAATACTATGTCCGGGAGCCGATACCTATGATCCTTCGGTGCTCGATGAATTCTATCATTACAAAACCAATCCGAATGTTCTTACCAGCCTTGAATTTGAAAGAATCTTAAGCGCATCAGGACCTACAATGGGTCATCTTGTAAGAATGTCGGATCATAAGGAGCCTAAAAAAATAGCCTGGCTGCAATGCGTCGGATCGAGAGATAACAATCACTGCGGAAACGGGTATTGCTCTTCCGTATGCTGCATGTATGCGGTCAAGGAAGCTGTTGTCGCCAAGGAACATGCCGGAGGCGATCTGGATTGCGCCATTTTTTACATGGATATGCGAACAAACGGCAAGGAATTTGAGCGTTTCTACAACAACGCCAAAGACAAACACGGTGTACGTTTTATCAACAGCAGGGTGCATTCCATTGAATCGGTTCCCGAAACCGGTGATTTAAGCATTCGCTACGTTACCGGAACCGGTGAGACAAAAATAGAAACATTTGATCAGATTGTGCTATCCGTTGGCCTTGAAATTTCGAAAGAAACATTGGAACTGGCGAAACGGCTGGGCATTGAAACAACCGAAGGCAATTTCTGCAAGACCAGTTCACTTGAACCGGTAAACTCTTCAAAAGAAGGTGTTTATGTATGCGGTTCTTTTCAGGGTCCAAAAGATATTCCGCAGTCGGTTATTGATGCCGGTGCTGCCGCTGCAATAGCCGGAAAAGATCTTTGTTCTGCAAGAAATACTCTTACAAGAGATAAACAGGTTACTCCTGAAATCAATGTGATTGGTGATACGCCTCGTATCGGAGTATTTGTCTGTAACTGCGGCATAAATATCAGCAGCGTGGTAAACGTACCCGAAGTCGTTAAATATGCCGGACAACTGCCGGGCGTGGTCTTTTCATCGGGTACGCTTTTTACCTGCTCCCAGGATTCTCAGGAAAATATACGAAAGGCTATTGCCGAACAAGGCCTTAATCGTGTGGTAGTGGCGGCATGCACACCAAGAACCCATGAAGTGCTTTTTCAACAGACTATTCAGGAGGCGGGTTTGAATCCCTATCTTTTCGAATTTGCAAATATAAGGGATCAGAACGCCTGGGTACATCAGAAAGATCCGGAAAGCGCTACTCAAAAAGCAAAAGATCTTGTACGCATGGCTGTAGCCAGGTCAGCACTTTTAGAGCCTATTTCCTCCATTCAGATCGAAATCAATCACGATGCTCTTGTTATCGGCGGAGGTATCTCGGGAATGAGTGCGGCTCTTACATTAGCCGACCAGGGCTTTAAGACTTATCTGGTGGAAAAATCTTCGGAGTTGGGAGGTCAAGCGCTCGTCCATGCCGTAAACACCTGGCAGGGAGATAATGTAACCGCCTTTTTATCCGGGATTAAAGACAAGGTCACAAACCATAAAAACATAGAGGTTTTGCTGGAATCTGACATCAAAAATATTGACGGATTTGTAGGCAATTTCACAACAAGCGTAAACTCAGCCCAAAAGGATCGAAAAATCAATCATGGTGCGGTTATCCTTGCAATAGGGGCAAATCCGCTGGAACCGAATGAGTACCTTTACGGCCAAAGCGACCGGGTGATGAAATGGCATGAACTTGAGTCAATGTTTGAAAGCCACCCTGAAAAGCTTGAAGAATCCCGCGCAATTGCATTTATTCAGTGTGTAGGTTCCCGCGAACCTGCGCGGCCATATTGTTCAAAAATCTGCTGTACGGCTTCTGTTAAAAGCGCCATAGCAATCAAAGAGAAAAAGCCGGAGACAAATATTTATATCATCTACCGGGATATGCGAACCTTTGGTTTACGGGAAGAGCTGTATAAGAGGGCAAGGGAAATGGGTGTTACATTTATCCGCTATAACGTGGATGAAAAACCGGTTGTTGAAAAGGATGGAAATGAAGGTCTGATTATTACTGTAAAAGATCACATTCTTAATACGCCCCTTCAAATTTCTGTTGATTACCTGAATCTGGCAACCGCCATTGTTCCGGCGGAAGACCGGAAATCTTTGGCTCAGATGCTCAAAGTGCCGCTTAACGAAGAAGGCTTTTATATGGAAGCCCATATGAAATTAAAGCCGGTAGATTTTTCAACCGATGGAGTTTTTCTGGCAGGTCTTGCGCACTATCCCAAACCTATCGAGGAATCCATTTCCCAGGCTCAGGCAGCGGCCGGACGTGCAGCTCTGATTCTGAATAAATCCACTATACAGATAGAGCCTATTGTTTCCGTTGTTGATGAGGGAAAATGCATAGGCTGCGGTTTATGCGAACAGTCCTGCGCCTTTGGAGCTATACGATTGAAACAGGTGCACGGCAAGGGTTACAGAGCCGGGAATTATTCCGCTCTGTGTAAGGGTTGCGGAGTTTGCGCGGCAGGTTGCCCGCAAAGAGCAATTGATATGAAACATTTTAGCGAAAATCAAATACTGGCGTCCATTTGTGCCGGCGGTGCCAATGGTTGATTGCATTTTGTATACGGAGAAAAATAATGAACGATTCATTTAAACCTAAAATCCTGGCATTCCTGTGTAACTGGTGCTCCTATGCGGGCGCGGATCTCGCAGGGGTGTCAAGAATTCAATATCCGCCATTTATTCGCGTTGTAAGAGTCATGTGTTCAGGTCGTGTCGATCCGCTGTTTATCGTCAATGCATTAAAAGAAGGGTTTGACGGAGTACTTGTAAGCGGTTGTCATATAGGTGACTGCCACTATCTGGAAGGCAATAAATATACTGTTAAACGTATGGAAATGCTTGCGCAATTGCTGGATCTTTCTGGCATAGGCCGAAAAAGAGTGCACCTGCGCTGGGCAAGCGCCGCAGAAGCCAAACCCTTTGCAGACAATGTGATTGAGGTAAGCAATATTATCAAAGAAGCAGGGCCGTTTAATACAAAAGATCATGAAATGGCTTTAAACGCGTTAACCAGAGCATTGTCCACCACGCGGCTTCGCTGGCTTGTGGGAATTGATCGCCATCTGACGGAAAATGAAAACGTGTATCACGAAAAGACTGATCCGATACTTTTTGAAAAGGTGAAAAACGATGCGATAACCGCTGAATATCAAAAAGCCCTGATTCAGGAAGCGCTGAGCAAAGGCCCTGTAACAGTCAGGGAAATGGCGGATCAAACAGGTATTGCAATTTACACCGTTTCAAAAAGGCTCAATGAACTGGAATTAGGCGGCCTGGCCGACCTTAAAAGTTGTGAAGGAAATACTCCCAGGTTTGCAAGCCCGGCATAAATGATAGCGTTGAGACGTAGGGCGGGGTTTTATACCCAGCCAGTTTCGCTACAGTATAAATAAGAGGTGAAATAATAATATAATGTCAACCAAAGGTACAAACAATAAAGTCGGCAGCGTAATGGTGGTAGGCGCCGGTGTCGCAGGCATACAGGCCGCCCTGGATATGGCCAATGCCGGATATTATGTCCATCTGGTGGACAGCTCGCCCAGCGTGGGCGGGCTCATGGCCCAACTGGACAAAACCTTTCCAACCAATGACTGCGCCATGTGCGTTATATCGCCCTTTCTTGTGGAAGTAGGCAGGCACCTTAATATAAACATCATCCCAAACAGTGAACTGGAATCATTGGAAGGCGAAGCCGGAGCATTTACGGCAAAGCTTAAAAATAATCCCCGCTATATTGATTCGGTAAAATGTACTGCCTGCGGCCAATGCCGCCAGGTATGCCCTGTAACTGCGGTCAACGAATTCGATTGCAGGCTGGATCTTCGTAAAGCAACCTTTATCAAATTTCCCCAGGCAGTGCCTCTTTCGTACACTATAGACAGAAATGTCTGTATAGGATGCGGCATGTGCGAAAAAGCCTGCCTGGCAGGCGCGATATCCTACTCGGATCAGCCAAGGTTCAGTGAAATAGAAGTTGGGGCTGTAGTGCTTGCAACTGGAAATGAACTTTTTGACCCTATCTTTTTTGATACTTATGCATATTCGCGTCATCCGAATGTGGTTACAAGCCTGGAATTCGAGCGCATACTGAGTGCATCCGGTCCTTATAAAGGGCATCTTATGAGACCCTATGACCGTGAAGTTCCCAAAAAGATCGCTTGGCTCCAGTGCATCGGATCACGCGACATCAACCATGCGGATCACAGCTACTGTTCTTCCGTTTGTTGCATGTACAGCATAAAACAGAGCATGATCGCCAAGGAACATGCCGAAACGCCTCTTGATGCAGCCATCTTTTATATGGATATGCGTACACACGGAAAAGAATTTGAAAGATACCGGGAAAGAGCTGAAAAAGGAAGCGGCGTCAGATTTATCCGTTCCAGAGTGCATACCGTTGAACCACTTGATGACGGTGGCCTTAAGCTCAAATATATTCCGGAATCCGGTGAGGCGCTTGAGGAAGTTTTCGACATGCTTGTGCTTGCAGCAGGTTTTGCAACCTCCAAGGATACAAAGGCACTGGCCCAAAGACTTGGTATCGATCTGAATGCTCACAGCTATGCAAAAACAAGTGATCTTACACCGGTTTGCACAAGCAGAGAAGGTGTCTTTGTATGCGGTACTTTTCAAAGCCCGAAAGATATTCCTCAGTCCGTGATGGAGGCATCGGCTGCCGCTGCAAGCGCAACACAGAATTTGTCGGAACAAAGATGGAGTCTTACGCTCACAAAAGAACTCCCGCCGGAAAAAAACTTTAGCGAAGAAGAGCCACGTATTGGAGTGTTTGTCTGCAACTGCGGCATCAACATAGGCGGTGTAGCAGATGTTCCGGCAGTAAGGGAATATGCAAAAACGCTTCCGAATGTCATACATGCGGAAGATAATCTTTTTACATGTTCTCAGGATACCCAGGAAAACATCAAAAAAGTTATACTGGAAAAAGGAATAAACCGCGTTGTTGTGGCATCATGCTCGCCACGCACTCATGAACCTCTTTTCCAGGAGACCATCCGCGAAATAGGACTTAACCCCTATCTTTTTGAAATGGCCAATATCCGGGATCAGAACACCTGGGTTCATATGAAAACCCCCAAAAGAGCTACGGAAAAGGCAAAGGATCTGGTACGCATGGCCGTTGCCAAAGCAGCTCTTTTAGAATCCCTTCCGCAAGTTACCCTTGATGTAACTCAGTCGGTGCTTGTTGTGGGCGGCGGAATTGCAGGGCTGGAAGCTGCCCTTGGCGTTGCGCGGCAGGGTTTTGACGCTTTTCTTGTGGAAAGAAGCAATGAACTGGGAGGCATGGCGCTTGGCCTTAATGAGACCTGGCAGGGTGAACCGGTACTTCCGTATGTCCGGCAGTTAATTGAAGACGTTAAGAATAATGAGCGGATAAAGATTTTTCCTGAAACGGAAATCGGCCATGTAACCGGAACAATCGGAAACTTTACCACCACATTGAAATCCGCAAATAATCCGTTGGATACAAAAGTGATAAATCATGGTGCAGCCATACTCGCAACGGGTGGAAAGGAATACAAACCGCATGAATACCTTTACGGAAAAAATCCGAAGATATTAACTCATTTTGATCTGGATGCGGCAGTCCGCAATAATGACGAAGCATTAAAAGACAGCAAAATAGCTGTATTTATCCAGTGTGTAGGCTCACGGACTGAAGAAAGACCTTATTGCAGCAGGGTTTGCTGTACGCACAGCATAAAAAGCGCATTGATATTAAAGAAGCTAAATCCTGAAATGCAGATATTCATCATTTACCGGGATATCCGCACTTATGGATTACGTGAGGATTTATACAAGGAAGCAAGGCAGCAGGGCATACGTTTTATCCGTTATAATAAAGATAAGCCTCCCATAATCGATTCGGATAATGGGCAGGAACTTAAACTGACTGTAAAAGATCATATCCTGCAAAGACCGATTGAGATGAATCCGGATCTGGTAGTACTTGCAGCAGCAATTCTTCCGAATGAAAATAAGGCATTGTTCGAGCATTTCAAGGTGCCTGTAAACAGCGACGGTTTTCTTGTGGAAGCCCATGCCAAATTAAGACCTGTGGATTTTGCATCAGAGGGTCTGTTTCTGGCAGGACTTGCCCATTATCCCAAGAGCGTGGATGAAAGCATTGCCCAGGCAAGGGCTGCCGTATCAAGGGTGATGAAGATAGTCTCAAAGAATAAAATCGAAGTTGGCAGCGTGATTGCTTCAGTAAATCCGGATCGTTGTGCTGCATGTCTCACTTGTGTAAGAACCTGTCCTTATGGCGTGCCAAGGGTCGGAGAGGAAGGATATGCCGTTATCGAGCCAAGCGACTGCCATGGATGCGGATGCTGTGTATCCGAATGCCCGGGAAAGGCGATCACGTTGAAACATTTTACCGATGATCAGATAAACGCAAAGACTGATGCGCTCTTTTATAAACAGGCATCATGCTAGATAACAGATAACTATACAGGTTCACGGTTCAAGGTTCAAGGTTCAAATACAAGGCAACCAACCGTGAACTGTGAACCTCACAACCTGAGTAGATACGAAAACAGGAGTAGATATATGAATAAGGATTTTGAACCCCAGATCATAGCGTTCTGCTGTAAATATTGTGCTTACGCCGCTGCCGATCTGGCAGGTTCCATGCGGCTGAACTACCCGTCAAATATAAAGATTATCCAGGTTCCCTGCACCGGACGTGTGGATATTATCCATCTGCTGCGTGCCATAGAAGACGGAGCAGACGGTGTGTATGTTGCAGGTTGTATGGAAGGAGACTGTCATTTCGTATGCGGAAACATAAAAACACGGAAAAAAGTCGAGTACGTAAAAAAGACTCTTGCCGAACTTGGCATTGAACCGGAGCGTGTGGAGATGTTTAATCTTTCATCCGCCATGGGGCCCCGCTTTGCAGAAATTGCAAACCAGATGGGAGAGAGGATACGTAACCTGGGTCCGAGCCCGCTTAATATCAAACAGGCGGCATAACTAAAGAGGTGAAATATGATTGTTGCTGATAGAAAACCCCTTTCCGAGATATTGGAAATGGTCAGGGGAAAGGATAATATATTGATTATGGGATGCAAGGGCTGCGTCACGGTCTGTAATGTGGGCGGGGTCAAAGAAGTTCAGATTCTGTCTTCTTCACTCAAGATTGCCCGGAAAAAGGAAGGGCGTTCCCTTACAGTAGATCAGATAACCATAGAAAGACAATGCGATCCCGAATACATAGAACAGGTAAAATCCACAATAAACGACTATGATGCGGTTATTTCAATGGCCTGCGGCGTTGGCCCTCAGTTTTTATCCGAAGCCTATCCGCAGCAAAAATTCTTTCCGGCTGTAAATACAAAATTTTTCGGAGGCGCAACTTCACATGGCATCTGGGAAGAACGCTGCGCAGGATGCGGAACATGCGTGATTCATTTTTTTGACGGATTATGCCCTGTAGCGAGATGTTCCAAGAGTCTGATGAATGGTCCCTGCGGCGGCAGCTCCAAAGGCTATTGCGAAATAAGCAAGGAAGTCCCATGCATCTGGGATATGATTGTAAAAAAGAAAATGGAGCAGGGAAGACTGGATGATCTTCTTTGCTTCACACCTGCCAAAAACTGGCGCACATCAAGAGATGGCGGCCCGCGAAAGTCCGTAAGGGAGGAGCTTGCCATATGAATGATATCAAATCCGGCAGTAATCTTGAAAAAGTTTTAAAATCCGGCAACTTTGCATTCACAGGTGAATGCGGTCCTCCGAAAGGAGCCAATGTCGTACACCTTAAAGAGAAATTAGCCTTTCTGAAAGGCAATGTGGATGCCGTTAACATCACTGATAATCAAACGGCAGTAGTCAGAATGTCAAGCTGGGCGGCTTCGGCTATTGCTGTCCAGGAAGGTGTGGAACCTAATTTTCAGATGGTCTGCCGCGACCGTAATCGCCTGGCTATGATGAGTGATGTTCTTGGCGCTTATTCTATGGGCATAAGAAATATGCTGTGTCTTTCAGGAGATCATCAGATATTCGGAAATCACCCGGAAGCTAAAAACGTTTATGACATAGATTCCATGCAGCTTATCAATCTTGTTAAAACAATGAGGGATGAAGAGCAATTCTTAAACGGAGAACCGATAGATGTTTCTCCGAAAATGTTTATAGGAGCAGCCAGCAATCCTTTTGCCGATCCTTTTGAATTCCGTGTTTATCGCCTTGCAAAGAAGATAAATGCAGGAGCCGATTTTATCCAGACCCAGTGTATTTACAACATGAAAAAATTCAGACAGTTCATGAAAATGGCTGTGGATATGGGTTTATGTGAAAAATGCTATATTCTTGCCGGAGTAACACCTTTAAAAAGTGTTGGTATGGCGCAGTATATGGCAAAACAGGTTCCCGGCATGGATGTTCCGCCTGAGATAATTGAAAGATTAAGGGGCGCCGGAAAAGGAAAATTTGCAGAAGAAGGCATAAAAATCGCCATAGAACAAATTGAAGAATTCAAGCAAATGGAAGGTGTTGCAGGCGTTCATCTGATGGCTATCGAATGGGAACATAAGGTTGCCGAAATAGCCCAAAGAGCCGGTATGCTTCCACGGCCTGAGATTTCTTAAGATAAAGGAGATAAAATGAATACAAATCCTGTTGGTGCAGTACTTGTAGTCGGAGGAGGGGTAGCCGGCATTCAGACCGCTCTTGATCTTGCAGATTCCGGCTATTTTGTGTATCTGGTTGAAAAAACTCCGGCTATAGGCGGAGCCATGGCCCAGCTTGATAAAACCTTTCCAACAATTGATTGTTCCATGTGCATTCTGGCTCCCTATCTGGTAACGGCAGGCCGGCATCCGAATATCGAACTGATCACCTATGCCGAAGTATTAAGCGTTGAAGGACAACAAGGCAATTTCAAGGTCACAATAAAAAAGAAAGCCAGAAGTATAATTACAGAGCGCTGCACAGGCTGCCGCGCCTGTGTTGATGCATGTCCTGTAACATGTATGATAGATACAAACACATAGTTCAAAGAGGACTTTTAAAATAAGGAGGAATATCATGCCGAACTGGCAACCTAATATTATCACATTTTTATGCAATTGGTGTACATATGGAGCGGCCGATCTTGCGGGCGTAAGCCGTCTTGAATATCCGCCCTATATTAAAATAATCCGGGTTCCATGCAGTGGACGTATCAGTCCTAAATTCATCCTCGGCGCTTTCAGGGAAGGTGCTGACGGTGTCTGGATTTCAGGATGTCACCCCGGCGACTGCCACTACATTGAAGGCAATTACTATGCGCGCCGCAAGTTTGCGCTGATGAAAAACCTGCTGGAACACATGGGCCTTGAGCCTGGCAGATTGCATTTTTCATGGATATCTTCAGCCGAAGGACCCAAATTTGCAGATGTAGCATGGGATGTGTGCAGAAGCGTGGAAGCGCTGGGGCCATCGGCAAAGATGGTCAGGCAACGTGCTGCACAGATATCACAAAACCAGATATTATAAAATATTTTAGACGGCTTCGTAAAAGCTTCATATGCAAGGCGCGCGAATCCTGAGGAATGAAGCGTACTTTTTCGTACGCTGCAATGACAAAAGGTGAGGCGTAACACAGCAGAGGGAGTTTTTACGAAGCCGTCATCATAAAAAGGAGGAACCATGTTTACAGTTACAGAATCAGCTCAAAGGGAACTTAAGAACTTTTTCATGGATAAGGAGATAAAGCCTGTCCGGATTTTTCTCAACCAGAGTGGATGCTGCGGCCCGCAGATGGCAATGGCACTTGACGAAAAGGGGGATAATGATTCAACCTTTAAAGTTGACGGAATTCAATACCTGATAGACAAAAATCTATTTATAAAAGCCCAGCCCATCAGTGTGGATTATGGCACAAACGGGTTTATTGTTTTATCCGGTCTTAAATTTGACAGCGGATGTTCGAGCTGTGGCTCCGACGGCGGTTCATGCGGTCAGTAGGCGCTAAAGATTACAGATGTGATATTCAAGGGGAAGTATAATGACAGCAAAATTTTTTTTAAGTTTATGCCTTATCGTGTGCATTTCGGTGGTTTTTTCTGCCCGCGCCGAGGAATTGCAGGCTGCTGACACAGCCTCTTTTGCACCGGTTGCCGTTTTAAAAAAAGCCGGCTTCCAATTTGATCCGGTGATAGAAGGAACTGTAATTACCCATGAATTTATCATCAAAAACACAGGTAATGCCCCCTTGTCCATTGAAAAGGTAAAAACAGGCTGCGGATGCACAACTGCCGACTATACCAAACAAATACCGCCCGGCGCCAAGGGCAAAATATCCATAAAGGGCAACACAACAGGCTTTGCAGGCAGAAAGTTTTTAAAGGCCATAGCGGTTTACACCAACGATCCGAAAAACAGGCAATTAAATCTGTATTTCAAAGGAGAAGTTGAGGCATTTGCATTGATTGAGCCTAAAAATATAATCTTAAAGGGCAACTCCGGCAGCATAATTCAATCACAAGTTACCATTACACCCTTAAAAAAATACTCCTTCAATATCGTTTCATCTTACACGGACAACCTTGAAAAAAAGATCACATTTACACTGGAAAAAAAGGCCGACAAATATTTGCTGACGGCAAAGAACCAGATAGAAAAGGCAGAAACTTACCATGGAAGTATTCGTCTTAAGACCGATAATCCGGTAAAATCTGAAATAGTTATCTATGTTACAGGCTTGATAAGTCAATAATAGTACAGAAAGAATACAGGGTAACCGCATTTAGAATTTATAAAAACTGCATACAGGGAAACAAAGAAAGAAGCTATTTGGGTCATTAAAGAGGAAGTAAAATTATTACCTCAAATTCCCCCTTAATAAACTGAGCATGTCCCATAACTTTTTTTCTGGACACAGTGATAGGGAGATGATAAAGTTACCGCATGAAAATTTGCGGAAAAGATTTTAGCATGGATATTGTTAACCGTATTCAAACGGTGGTAGAAACGACGCCGGACATTTCCCGGCACGGACTTTCGATGAAAGTCTGTGAATGGCTTAACTGGACAGGGCGAAATGGCAAACCGAAAACGATGAGCTGCCGGGTAGCACTGAACAGGTTGCACAGGAGCGGCCGGATCAGACTGCCCGTAGCTGTTTCCAAGGACTCCTTTTTCAAGTCTTTGAAGACACAAGATATTTCGGTTGAAGTTGCGCAAGTTGAGTGCTTGTTTGCCGAACTGGGCGGGATAGAAATTGTTACGGTAGGAAGCGGCAACCGGGAGCTTTCGGCCCTTTGGAATACGATGATGGAACACTATCACTATCTTGGCAGTGGTCCTTTGTGCGGAGCTCAAATACGGTATTTAATCAAGAGTCCGGCTTATGGGTGGCTGGGCGGTTTGGCTTTTAGCGCTGCAGCTTGGCGTCTTGAGGCGCGGGACAGATGGATTGGCTGGAACGAAACTGCCCGCCGCGACAATTTGTTTCAGGTGGTAAACAACAGTCGTTTTCTGATTGTTCCGGGAGTTCGGGTGCCGCATTTGGCTTCGCATGTTTTGTCGCTTTGCATAAAGCGTCTAAGCCGGGATTGGCATGAGCGGTATGGATACAGACCGGTTCTTCTGGAAACTTTTGTTGAGCAGGCGCGATTTCGTGGAACTTGCTATCGAGCGGCCAACTGGCGGCATGTTGGTGAGACGAAAGGCCGTGGCAGACAAGACAGCGATCAAGCCTGCCAAGTTCCAGTGAAGGATGTGTATCTCTATCCTTTGCGGAGTGATTTCAAGGTTGTTTTGTACAAACAGACTGCGACAGTCGAGAAGCCTTTGTTGGCTAAAGCTCCTCCCGTGGATTGGGCAGAGGAAGAATTCGGGAATATCGGTTTGGGTGACAAACGGCTGAGCCGCAGGCTTGTCACCATTGCCCGGGATTTTTATGCACGGCCGCAGGCCAGCATTCCGCAGGCCTGTCAGA
>NZ_JBAMMY010000246.1:0-1254 GCF_051233685.1 Desulfobacterium sp. N47 | reverse complement strand
AGATCCGTTTACCAGGATTTCCATGCCAAAGTATTTTCAAAGAACCTGACGATGATGATTGCAAATTCAGTTGAGCCGCTTGTTGAGAAAAATACAGCGAGCCGGAAATATAAGTATCAAGTCAATTTTACCCAGGCGCTTTCGGCAATAAAGAATGTCATTGTGCTTTTGATCCTGCGCCCCAGCGATAAAATTCACTCTATTATTGAAGATCTACAGGCGCTCATTCTCAAATGTGTCGATGCAATCCGGCCTGGTAGAAGTAATAAACGAATTTTCAAAAAGCGAAACAAAAAGTTTAACCCGGCTTATCGGCAACCAGCTTAATTCAACGGCATTGAGGTAGAAGAAAGGGAAATATTATGAAGGTAATTGCTTTTAACGGTAGTCCGCGAAAAAAGAAATGGAACACCATAACACTGTTGGAAAACGCTCTTAAGGGCGCTGAGTCGGCAGGGGCCAAAACCGAACTGGTACAACTTTACGATCTGAATTATTCAGGTTGTATTAGCTGTTTTTCCTGTAAGAAGCTTGATCGCAAGGAAGACGGAGTTTGCGCAGTAAAGGATGATTTGACTGCTGTGCTGAATCGTGTAAAAGAGGCCGATGCCCTGATTATCGGTTCTCCCGTATATTACGGCACTGAATCTGCTGCCACAAGGGCTTTTCTTGAACGGCTTTGCTTTCCTTATTTCAAATACGCTAAAGATATGCGATCACTTTTCCCAAGACGTATTAATACTGCTATGATTTATACGATGGGCGTAACTGATGAAATGCTTAAGCAGACAGGCTTTAGCCAGGTTTTTGATACAACAAAAATGATGCTTGGAATTCATTTTGGCGCGTGCGAATTGCTATTATCAAAAGACACACTCCAATATAGCGACTATGACAAATTCGAATCGGAAATGTTTGACAAAGAGGCAAAATACAAACGTCACGCCGATATCTTTCCTCAGGATTGTAAACGCGCCTTTGAATTAGGCATTCGTATGGCATCGGGTAAGGTTCCGGAACCGATTCCGGACTTTGGATAGTGATAATATTTTTCAAGAAGATCGCTTTGTTTTTTTGTTGGAAAAGCAAATTAATATAAAGTATAACTATTATTTGAGGTAATTTAATAAGTCTATCAGGCTAAAATCTCGACGATTTTCAACCCACAATTTTTTATTTCAACCCAATTTTTCAGGCAAATTTACCAGGCAAAAAATATTTTCACTTTTTTTTATTTTCTGCTGGCGTCCGAGC
>NZ_JBAMMY010000244.1:0-1817 GCF_051233685.1 Desulfobacterium sp. N47 | reverse complement strand
GCCAATTGACATTGCTTCGGCTGCCGCAAAATGCCTGCGTAACCGTTCATTGAGTATTGGCTCAAGGATTTTAAATCGTTTTGATATTCTATCTTTTTCCATGAGCTAATCATGGAGCAAATTTGAAAATTATGCAACATAAATGTTATAGTTGTTTTATGACAATCTCAAAGTCCTTGAATATCTTCTTTGCAACGGTTTTTTTACTTTTTCCGCTCTTATGCGGAACAAATACTGCCACAGCAGGTTCTGATGCAAATCAGGCAAGTACGTCTCCGGATGTAAACTCATTCGTTCAAAATGCGAAGGAAGGAGACATCAAGGCTGTGGAATCCGCTATAAGCGGCGGAATAGACATAAATGCAATGGACAAAAAAGGAAATACGGCACTGATCGAAGCATCTAAAAAAGGCCTCAAGGGAATTGTGAACCTTCTGCTTTCAAAAGGGGCTGACGTGAACGGCAGGGACCGGACTTTTAACGCCACTCCCCTTATCTGGGCTGCGCTCTCGGGCCAAACTGATATTGTTAAGATACTGCTTGACAAAGGAGCCGACACCAAGGCTAAAGAAAACAAGAACGGTCTTACTGCCATTATTGCGGCTGCGGTCACCGGAAACACCGAAATAGTAAACTTGTTTCTTGAAGGTGGTATGTCCATAGATTCAAGAGACCGCGAGGGACGAACCGCCTTGATGTGGGCGGCCAATGCCGGACGGTCTGATACTGTGAAGTTTCTGCTTGATAAAGGAGCTCTTATCGATACCGTGGAAGAGGAAAAAGGGCTTACTGCTATGATGACGGCAGCTTTGATGGGCCATAGCGAAACTGTGAAATTGCTTCTTGATCGTGGAGCAAATATTGAGAAAAAAGATACAGACGGCCGAACCGCACTCATGTGGGCGGCACGAAATGGCCAGGCGAACACGGTCGAACTTCTGTTGAAAATGGGTGCTGATTTAAACGCAAAGGATAATCTTGGTAATACCTCCCTTACCCTGGTAAAAAACAGCAAAATTGGGGATGATGAAAAGAAAAAGGTAGAGGAATTGCTGGTAGTAAAAGCAGGGGCCGGGAAATAAAGCTCTGGTGCCAGCTTATATTCGTGTATATTTTAAAAAAGCTTAGATTAAAATTTCGCTGCAAGTTCTTATAAGCTCCGGTTTATCGCTGAGATAATTACCGGAGCTTTTTCAATTGCAGGTTAAAGCGACCTGATTTCCTGCCTCATAAAAACAATATACGAAACAGCAAAACATATAATTGTAAGTGCTATCAAAGAAAGAATATAGGGTGCTACAATTAATATGCTCTGAAGCAGAGGTAATGGGCCTGAGAATCTTGAAAGTGAAATGCTTTCCATGCGGCCCACTGCTATAACTGATTGGGTGGTTTTCCGTGTGGGGTCTATGATCGTTGCAGTTGCATCCGTATAAAGCTGCATCGGCGATATTAAAGAATATTTATTTACAATTTTAGACCGCAGGTAATCGGCTTCAGGGCTGCAACCTTTGTTTCCGGCATTAAAGCATCTGCAACCACATTAACGCCTAAGCTTACAAAAAAGGAAAAGAATATCCAGACTGCCAAGGCGGCCAGAGCCGATGTTGCCGTGCTGCGAAACAGAATGGAAAACAAAATGGAAATCCCCAGCCAGAAAGAAATGTATATAATGCTGATGGTTCCTCGCTATTTCATGTGGGTAACCTGAATTCGAGTTTGCCACCAATGAGGTAGATCATGGTGATCAGGTTTTTGATGGTCCTGTATCCCCTGGCCTTGGCTTTAGCTGCTTGGATAAGGCTGTTGATTCCCTC
>NZ_JBAMMY010000241.1:0-3979 GCF_051233685.1 Desulfobacterium sp. N47 | reverse complement strand
GAGGGAATCAACAGCCTTATCCAAGCAGCTAAAGCCAAGGCCAGGGGATACAGGACCATCAAAAACCTGATCACCATGATCTACCTCATTGGTGGCAAACTCGAATTCAGGTTACCCACATGAAATAGCGAGGAACCATTTAAAATATCCGATAAACAACAGATTTAATTATCTCTAAGATTTTAAGGAGACCATTATGTTAAAAAAATATTTATTAACTATCGTCCAAATGTTAGCGGTTACAGCCGTTCTTTTCGGCGGTGTTAACCAGGGCTGGACAGCGCCGACAACCAGTCCCGGCATGCAACCTGATTACTACGAAACTCCAAACTGGGCATATAGCCCTGCGCTTCGTAAATTTGTTGACGGGCTGCCAAAACTTTATGCTACAGGCAGCGTTCTTGCTGATGCTGATAATAACCTGGGTCAATATCTTCCGGTAGCTGATCCGGATATTACATCATATCCTGGTTCAGATTATTATGAAATCGAGCTGGTCCAGTATCGTGAACAGATGCATTCCGATCTTCCTCCTCTTGTTCTTGCCAATGGAAGCAAGATGGATCCGGGGACAACAGGCGGCACTTTGATGAGAGGCTACAGGCAGACAAATACTGCGGATACAAATTTGCTTGAGCCACACTATTTAGGCCCGATAATAATTGCTACAAAAGACAGGCCGGTACGTGTCAAGTTTACAAATGCCCTTGATCCTAACAGCAGGCTTTTTATTCCTGTTGACACCACTCTGATGGGCTCAGGAACTTATGAAATTAATTATAATCCTGAAACTAATGCTCCGATTACCCTCACTTCCGGCAGCTTTTCTGACAACAGAGCCACCCTGCACCTTCATGGCGGCCGCAGTCCATGGATCAGTGATGGAACACCTCATCAGTGGATTACCCCTGTAGGAGACACATCCGGATACCCTAAGGGCTCCAGCGTAGCCTATGTGCCTGATATGTGGTATGATGCATCAGGGACAAAAATTACAGAAGCTACTTATCCCGGATCCAATTGCGCGGGCCAAACCACCTGTGCGGTTGCCGGGGCAACAAACAATCCCGGTCCCGGTTCGCAAACATTTTACTGGACCAATCAGCAGAGTTCCAGACTTATGTTTTACCATGACCATGCTTCCGGAATCACACGCCTTAATGTTTATGTGGGAGAAGCTGCGGGATACGTGGTAACAGATAGTGCTGAAGCCACACTGGTTGGAAATGGAGCTATCCCTCCTGCCGCAGATACAATTCCTCTTGTTGTACAGGACAAGACTTTTGTGGACGACACAACTATTGCAGCTACAGATCCAACCTGGGCATGGGGATCGGAGCCCTTTACCGGAACAGCCGGGGTAGATCCAATGACACCGGTAAAAGGCGATTTCTGGTGGCCGCATGTTTATATGCCTGCTCAAAATCCCTATAACCCTGATTTCAGCGGTATTAATGCTATGGGAAGGTGGCATTATGGCCCATGGTTCTGGCCTCCTACACCTGAGTGCGGATCATCAGCTCAGGCAGTACCGCCCTATTGTATTAGTTTGGGTGCTGTCCCTAATACCTATTATGGAGGAGCTAATCCAAACCAACCGCCGGAAATTCCGGGCACACCCGACCCATCCTGGGGAGCGGGAGCATTCCTGGATACTCCGGTAATAAATGGAACAGCCTTTCCTACACTTAATGTGGATCCAAAGGCCTATCGTTTCAAGGTACTTAATGCTTCTCACGACCGCTTTTTCAATTTGCAGCTTTATCTTGCTGCAAATAAAGCTGACCCTAATACTGCGGCAGAAATAGCTGCCGGCGGAACGCCAAATTTTTCAACAAGCACGGATGCAACTGAACTGACTGAGGTTGTCATGGTACCCGCAAGTTCAACGACAGGTTTTCCAGCGTCTTGGCCGACTGATGGCAGGGAGGGTGGTGTTCCAAGTCCGTTATATCGCGGTCCTGCAATGATTCAAATAGGCTCCGAAGGCGGGTTTCTGCCGGCGCCTGTTGTGTTGTACAACCATCCGATTTCATACAATCTTGATGTTACGATGTTTAATGTCGGAAATGTTCTTCCCCTGGCTCAAGGCGGAGGCACGCTTATACTGGGTCCTGCTGAACGGGCGGATGTAATCATAGATTTCTCAAAATATGCCGGTAAAACTCTGATTCTATATAATGACGCCCCAACAGCATATCCGGCTCTTGATCCGCATTATGATTACTATACCGGCGCACCGAATAGAACCGACATGGGCGGTGCACCGGCCATACCTGCGGGAGTTGGTCCCAACATCCGGACAATAATGCAAATTACTGTAAATGCCGGAGCTGATAGTACTGCACTTGTTGACGACTATAACACAACAACCCTGACAAACCTGCAGACAGCATTCAAGGCTACAGGCCTTGGCGGTGGAAATGTTTTTGCCGGATCTCAGGAGCCTGTAATTGTAGGACAAGGCGAATACAATTTGGCATATAACAAAACATTTCCTGTTACCTGGCCATACTGGGGGGTTTCAAGGATCTCTGACAACTCCATAAGCTTTATGAAGACTGACGGCACTTATGTGAATAATTATTCCATGAAGCCAAAGGCTATTCATGACGAGATGGGCGGAACCTTTGATGAATATGGCAGAATGAGCGCTAAACTCGGACTCGAAGTACCATTTTCCAATGCTGCAATTTCAACATTTGCTCTTCAAAACTATGATGATCCGCCTACGGAAATTGTTGCAAAAGACGAGGTGCAGATCTGGAAATTCACACACAATGGTGTGGATACACATCCCATACACTTCCACCTTTTTGAAGTTCAGTTAATCAACCGGGTCGGCTGGGACGGATTTATAAGAAAACCTGATGCAAACGAGCTTGGCTGGAAAGAGACTGTCAGAATGTCACCTCTCGAAGATACGATCGTTGCATTAAGACCGGTTCGGCCAAGAGTTCCATTTGCAATTCCTGAAAGTATCCGGCCATTAAATCCGGCCAGACCTATAAACATCGGCGACACAGAGGGATTTTCGCAGATAGATCCTCTTACAGGTGCTGCTCTGGCAACTCCAACAGTCAATGTAATGCACAACTTTGGGCATGAGTATGTATTTCATTGTCATATTCTCAGCCATGAAGAAAACGACATGATGCGTCCGCTTGTATTGAATCCAAATGCCAAGACGGAAATTCTCTGGAGGAATAATGGATCTGGCTTGAATGCTGTCTGGTACATGGATGGTGTTACTATTAAAAGTGCTGTATCCCTTGACAGTGTTCCAGATTTGACCTGGAAAATTGTTGGTGTCGGTGACTTCAATAGTGACGGAAAACCCGATATTCTATGGAGAAATACTACATCCGGTTTGAATGTTGTCTGGTACATGGAAGGAGCTACTATTACAAGTGGTGGAAACCTTGATAGTCTCACAGATATGACCTGGTCAATTGTTGCTACTGGTGATTTCAACAGTGATATCTATACAGATATTCTATGGAGAAATAATATCTCAGGCGAAAACAAAGTCTGGTATATGAACGGATATACTAAAATTGGCGAAGAATCGCTTCTCGCAGTGGCAGATAATACATGGAAAATTGTCGGTAAATAACAAAAGATAAACTTATAACCAACCCCTTGCAGTAACTTCGCTGGTATTACAAGATTGACTTTCAGCGGAGTTGCTTGCAAGAACTTTTGCATAATGTCCCCGACAGAAAAATGGTTAACAGTAAACTCTCAAGCTATTAACCCCAAACTTTTTAACTGGTTCCTTTATCCTTGCACCTTTATCCTTTAACCTTTTACTCCTTAAAACCTTGTCAACTATCTTATGGGTCTTCGCACATTTGTGTGGGTGACCCCTATATATAGCGGTCATGCAGTGATGACCTGGAATGCACTTGGTTTCCTTTTTGGGTAGAGATCAAACCCCCCACAGTGGAAGTAGATAGCGGTCCTATAGTGATCTCGG
>NZ_JBAMMY010000239.1:0-19113 GCF_051233685.1 Desulfobacterium sp. N47 | reverse complement strand
CCCGTTAGAAATAACGGGTTTTTTATTTTCTCATTACGGTCTAATAAAATCCAACAATAATTATAGTAACTTTTCCTTTGTTATCCACTTCAGAATTTCCAGCCTGAGCGCCTCCGATCGCGTCATTGTCCTGCTTTTAGCTTCGAGGTGGACGGGAAACCTTCCTCGAGTGTAAACCGCCCCCTTGCCGGAGTTATGCGCCTTGATACGCTTCGAAAGATCATTGGTTACCCCGCAACAAAGAGTTCCATCGGTGCATCGCACAAGGTAAACAATCCAGTTTTTCACTCGTCAATACCTCTCTTTCTCTTTTTCTTCGCTATCATTTTACGCCTCCATAATTTATGTTCCTATTAAACAATATTAAATGTGCTATACCTATTTTGTTTCATATTCTTCTTATCACAGGTTTAAGTCAGGCTTTGATATCTCCCGAACATACCAGAACAACATGCAAAATATTTTTACAATTCATGCTACGTATTAGATTGTATAGTAGGAAAACATATTATTAATATCAGTAAGTGATGGGGCTTAAAACCATCTGTAATTTTTAAAAATGTTTGACATTCCTGACCGTTTTATGGTTAAGAAAAAGAGATTTATTCCACTTTGGTAGGGTGCTGAAATTTGTCAATCATTCAAATAGACCATTACCCTTTATAAGAATTTGTTTTTAATACCATAAAAAAATTTAATAGAGGCATCAAAAAATAGAATCAGAAATAAAAAACGCTTGTAAGGAAAACCATAAGGCTTAATAAACGATCGTCTTAAAAATGAAAACCTGCCAATCTTTAAAAGAATCTAATTTTGTTGGCTATGCAAGCTTATATAATTAAAAAATATTGATATGAAAAAAGAAGTATTACAAGACATCTTCTTGCTAAGAATGTGTATTGGTTATCTTGGCGAGACTGATCAATATTCGTGGTGGTCAAGTTCTTTTTTTTCACCGATAAGTTCTGCGTTTCTATCACCGGTATTTAGCAAAACCGGTTTTGCCACTCAGTATCACGGTGTAAGAGAAGCCGCAACTATTGTCCATGATGAACATATCGGTATTGGGAAAGGTGTATTCCATTTATTCAGATTGCCGGAAACTCATGAAATTGAAATGCATCACCTTCTGGACAATCCTGATGTAATAATTTTAGTTCAAAATGTGATAAAAAGTATGAATGCAGCCGAACAATTTGTATCTGAATTCGGGCAAGACAATGTTGAACAAACCGTTGGCCCTCATCGATTAGGTGATAATTACAATATATTAATTCCCAAAACATGGAAAATAGTTGCAGGGCAATATGCAAGTGCATTTAAAAACAATAAAAATACGTATCCCTATTTCACGACATCATAATGGGTAACAACAAATTATATACAACTCAACTGCAAGCAGGGCTTGGGGTTATCTATGAAACTCGAACACTTCTGGAATTATGGCAGCCCGGAATGAAATCGGCTACGTTATACCAGATCGCATTGGATTCAGGTTATTTCTCGAATGTAACGGCAAGGCGGCTACGAAACATTGTGGCAGAATGTTTTGCGCCGCGATACCTTGTTACAAATGATTACCCCGCTGAAATAATAAAAGACCTTAAAAACAAACTTTCATCAACAGAATTGATACAACTATTTTTTCTTTTCACATCAAGGGCAAATACTATCCTATCGGACTTCGTCAAAAAGGTTTATTGGGTGAAATACGCTGGCGGACAAGATTCGATAAGCAACTATGATGCTAAACGTTTTGTCATTGAAGCAAACCAGAACGGCAAAACCATAAGATGCTGGTCAGATAGTACTATTAAGCGAGTGTCAACTTACTTGACAGGATGCTGTGCAGACTTCGGTCTGCTTGAAAAAGGCCGAAAAAGTGTTCGTAAAATCATACCCTTTCATATCGAACAAAAGACCATTGCTTTACTTGCATATGATCTTCATTTTGCAGGCCTTGGTGATAATGCACTTATTGCTCACCCAGATTGGAATTTATTTGGGCTGCAACAAGAAGATTTGAAAGAGGAAATGAAACGTCTTTCTCTTAAAGGGTTTTTTATAACTCAATACGCAGGCGATGTTATACGAATTGGATGGAATTATAAAAGTTGGAAGGAATTGTTTCATGTCATCATTAAATGATGATTTCAAAGAATTATTGGAGAGAATACGTCATGGCCGGGAACTATCCCACGCCAGTTTTGAGCCGATTTATTATCTTGTGTTTCCCCCTTCCAAAATATTGGAAGTGAAGCGACAAATGCCTGCCTGGACAGCCAAACTAAAAAACGAAGGATGGAATGTACATGTTTTTTCAATTCTGGAAAATATTGCGCAAATTCTTGAAGCTGCTCCTCTTAGAAATATATGGCTGACTGCAGACAGCAAAGCCCCAACTAAATGGGAAAAAACAAATCAGTCTTTAGCAAATACATTAAGCAATGGCTCATTACAGAAATTACTCGAAGAAAAGCTCAGCGAATTGGATAATCAAGATAAATCAATTTTACTTGTGACAGACCTTGAAGCTCTTCATCCATATATGCGAATCGGTGCAATTGAAGTAAATCTTCAAGGAAAATTTACTTCTCCCGCAGTTTTTTTCTATCCCGGTGAAAGAACCGGAAAAACAAAACTCAAATTTCTCGGTTTCTACCCGGATGACGGCAATTACCGATCACTTCATGTCGGTGGATAATTGCTTAATAAAATATAGGTGTTATGATGGAAAAGATTAAAGAGCTGTTTGATCCCAAAAAAGATATTCATCGGACCATTGAAAAAGTCATAACTTATAATGCATCACAAGAAAACAGGCTGAAAGCAGAAATAACCGAATATGTTGTTACTGATAGTATTGAGGAACAGTTTGAAAAATTGCTTTCAAGAATGCAGGCAGCTATGGAAGCCGGTGGAGAAAATGAAGTTGGTGTATGGGTTTCCGGATTTTATGGCTCCGGTAAAAGCTCATTTACCAAATATTTAGGCTTAGCCCTTGATGACCAAGTGCAAATCGGCGGAACATCTTTTATAAAGTACTTGCAGGATCGGCTCCACAAAGCACAGACCAAAGCTTTGTTATCAACCGTTTCAAAACGGTTTCCCGCAGCAGTTGTCTTTTTGGACCTTGCCAGTGAAATGCTTGCAGGTGCCAATATGGAAGATGTATCCACGGTGCTTTTCTATAAAGTGCTTCAATTTGCAGGATACTCTCGAAATATAAAAATTGCGGCTTTTGAACGCAAACTACAAAAAGACGGCCGTTATGAAGAATTTGAGCAAAAAATCAAAGATGATTTAGGCACAGATTGGTCCTCAATTCAAAACGATCCCCTTGTTGTAGACAGCATGATTCCGGATATTGCCCATCAGATGTATCCTGAAATCTTTAAAACCCCGTTCGCTTTTAACACGGAAACAAGCGATTTTATCCAATTTGAAAATGAACGAGTCAAAGAAATGATAGATATAGTGCGCGATGTTACCGGCAAGCAGTATATTCTTTTTATTATTGATGAAGTAGGACAATATATTGGATCACGACAGAACCTTATACTCAATATGGACGGGCTCGCCAAAAACCTCAAACAAATCGGTAACGGCAAAGCCTGGATCATCAGTACCGCCCAACAAACCCTTACCGAAGATGACCCGAGGGCAGCATTTAACTCTCCTGAACTTTACAAGCTAAAGGATCGCTTTCCTATACAAGTTGATCTGGAATCCAGCGATATTAAAGAAATATGCTATAGACGATTATTGGGAAAATCATCCGAGGGTGAAAAATTACTGGATAATCTGTTTGTCAAAAATGGTGAGGCGTTAAGATACAATACCAAGCTTCAGGATGCTAAATATTATGACTCTGATTTTAACAAAGAAACGTTTATAAATCTGTATCCTTTTTTACCTGCACACTTTGATATTCTTCTTCATCTTTTAGGTGCATTGGCTAAATCCACCGGCGGCATCGGTCTTAGATCCGCCATTAAAGTGGTACAGGATATTTTAATCGAAGGGTTAACAAATCAAGCACCCGTTGCCGAGCAAACGATTGGATGGCTAACTACAACCGTCATTATATATGATACGCTGGAAAAAGATATCCGGAAGGCCTTTCCTTCTATTCACCAATCTGTGGGAAAAGTAGTAATTAGATTTAATGATTCAACGATTCATCAAGATGTGGCCAAAACAGTGGGCATTCTCCAGATTTTAGGCAACCTCCCGGTAACGGTTAAAAATGTGTCCAGCTTAATGCATTCTAGCATCACATCTCCATCCCGAAAGGATGAGGTGCAAACTGCCGTAGACGAATTAATCAATGATCCGTTTGTCCCTTTTGGTGAACAGGAAGGAAATCTTTGTTTTTACAGTGAAAAACTTAATGATATTGAACAAGAACGCGCCAACATACCTTTGCGAAACATCGAGACCCGGCGCCTTTTTAATGAAGCATTAAAAGAAGCATTCAATCCTCTACCGACCACTCGATTAAATGGCACATTGGTTGTCAGGACTGGATTGAAATTCCAGAGTGGATCATTTGCCGCCGGTCTTGCCGGTGAGCGTGAAACCATTCAGACTGTTGCGGAACTCAGCGCACCAGGTAATTTTGATACGGATCATACCAGATTAATTGATGAATCCAGAGCTCGCAGTTCTCAATACATAATTTATCTTCTTGGAAAAGAAGATCCGGAAATTAATGACAAACTGGCAGAGATATATCGCTGCCGGGAAATCTGCAATCGCTATAGAAATGATCCCGACCAGGAAGTAAAAGAATATTGTTCTTCTCAATCGGACCGGGCTACAAAACTTACAAATGAACTTCAACAAGTTATTAAAAGATCTCTTACCAAAGGAAGTTTTTTGTTTCGCGGCAAATCCACCGCGATAGACAATCTGGATCAGGATTTACTCGAATCATGCAAAAAGCATCTGGCAAGTGTTGCCCCCCAAGTGTTTGATAGAAATTCTGAAGCGCCTGTCCGAGTTGATACAACCCTGGCTGAAAAATTTTTAAGAGCAGGCAATTTGTCTGCGATCACATCACAAATTGACCCATTGGATCTTGTGCAGACAATCGGCGCCACTCCTTCGATATATAAAGACCATATTTCACTGATCAGCATCAGGGATTATATCGACCGCAATGGAACAGTTGAAGGAAAACGTCTGATAGAACATTTCACAAACGCTCCATTCGGTTGGTCTCAAGATACATTAAGATATCTAATTGCCGCATTACTGCTTGCCGGTGAGATCAAGCTAAAAGTTTCCGGCAGGGAAGTTACGGTTAATGGTCAACAGGCAATTGATGCGCTAAAAACAAATAACACCTTTAGACCCGTTGGCGTATCTTTACGTGTCGGAAGACCCTCCAATGATATTTTGGCGCGTGCGGCCAAGCGATTGACGGAACTGATAGGCGATACAGTTGTACCATTGGAAGATGAAATCAGTAAAACCGCAGCAAAGCATCTGCCGCAATTTCAAAACAGATATGCTCCTTTAGGGGAAAAGCTAAATGCATTAAATCTTCCGGGTGCAGATCGTATACAGTCGGTCAGCAAAGAGATAGCAGATGTTCTTTTTACCGATGCATCCGATGCTCCGGAACGACTCGGTGGCGAAGAATCCGGTCTTTATGAAAATTTAAAGTGGGCTGGAATTGTGGATGTAGCATTTAAACAGGGACTGGAAAATACGATAAGAGAATTGCAGCGTCATATCAGAACTATTAGGTACTTACCTGATTCCGGTGTGCCGGGTCTATTACGGCAGGATCTTGCTGAAGAAATCTCGTTATTGGAAGAACAACTTTCAACTGAAAATTTTTATCAACACCCAACTGAGTTTAGCACTTCGCTAACTAATATTAAAGCATATGTCCGTGATGCTACGGAAAAAATGAACAAAGTACAGGAAAAGTCAATAAAAGAAGCAGAAGCAGACCTCAGGCGATTAAACGAATGGCATGAGCTGACTCAGGAAGAACAATCCAGTGTTTTATTGCAAATTGAAAATTTTAAGATCGTGCCTGAAAAAAATATTGATGGCATAAAACAGCTTATTACTCAGGAATTTAATATTTACACGACTATTCAAGACATTCGTAAAAGAATAATCTCCATGGGAACCGAACGCGCAGCCAAAAAAGAAAAAGAACGGCTGGAAAAAGCAAAAGAAGAAAATACCTATTTAAAAACGTTTTCAATTCCCGTCAAAATCATTTCTCTTCAGCAGCTAAACGATATGCTGAAAAAAATTGAGCAAATCCGTGTTGATGCGATAAAACACGATAAATTTGAGATACGGTTTATCTTTGACCAGTCACCTGATTGACAACAAGGAGAGCAAGGATGATTAATTCGATTACAATAAAAAACTTTACGGCATTTAAAGAGCTTTCCGTTAAATTCACTGAAGGGATCAATGTGTTTATTGGAGCAAATAGTACAGGAAAATCTCATCTTCTAAAACTGATGTATGCTTTGTGCGCTGCCAATAAACCGCTTGAGAAGGAACTTTTCGGTGATCCGAAACGCTATATAACCAGTAAATTAAAAGGCGTTTTTAAACCGGAAGGCAAAATCGGGCGACTCTGCCGCAATGATAAAAAAGCAATCATTCGTGCTGATTTAAAACCCAATCGATTCATTGAATTTGCATTTTCTAATGATATGGATGAGGTGGTTGTAACAGATAATATGGAATATGAAAGGTATAGCTGGGAGCCGGTGTTTATCCCGCCAAAAGAAATGTTAAGCATTTTTGAGGGGTTCTCAAGCCTTTATCTTAAACGTGAACTTACTATCGATGAAACTTATTTTGATCTTTGTCAGGCCATCGAAACACCCGTATTGAAAGCTGAACAAAGTTTACAGTTATCCAATCTTATAAAAAAAATTAAAGTAATTTGCGAAGGTGAGTTTCTGCTCGTAAAACAAAAAAAATTCTATTACAAACCTACAAAAGGGGAAATACTCGAAGTCGAGCTTGCCGCCGAAGGGTTTCGGAAATTAGGTGTTTTGCAGCGACTGATCGAAACAGGCCATATCCTTCCCGGAGTATCCGGCCCGCTATTTTGGGATGAACCGGAGTCAAACCTTAATCCCTCACTTGTGAAACATTTGATTTCAATTTTATTGGAAATGGCTCGCGAAGGCCAGCAGATTTTTCTGGCAACACATGATCATGTTGTTTTGAAATGGCTCGATTTATTGAGGCAAGATAACGATCATATCCTTTTTCATGCTTTGTATAAAAACGATGAGAATGAAATTGAAATAAGCAGTACTAACGATTATCTAAAAATTTGTCCAAATGCCATTGATACGGCTTATGCAGAATTGGTCGATAAGGATATTGAAAATACTATGGGAGGACTGGGCAAATGAAAGTCAACACGGACGGTTTTGAGTTTGACTTTACGGATGCAATAGACGCGTTTGTTTTTGATGAAAAAGATAATAGTAAACAAACCTATCACGGTTTATCCCATGCCATGAAAGCAGTGGATCTAATCGTTGAGCTTGAAAATGAATATCTGTTTGTTGAAGTAAAGGATTTTCATGCTCCCAATGAATAACCAAGGCAATAACCATTTCAATCATTTAACGGAATTTTTAAAGTATAAATACCGCGACTCTTTTTTGTATCGGTGGGCCGAAAACAAAATTGAAAAACCCGTCTATTATCTCTGCTTACTAACTTTGGATAATGCCCTGGTTTCAAGAATGAATAAGGAAGTTCGCATACAATTGCTGCCAGGCCGCCCTATTGATCGCTGGGAAAAGGAAATCGCCCACAAAACGCTGGTAGTAAATGAAGATCGGTGGAACAAAAACTTCCCCAAATGGCCGGTCAGCCGCTCATAAACCAAAAACCTATAAGGAAGCCCTTTCATGGCGTTTGATCAGGCCACTCGAAATAAACTTCAAAAATATGTTTCAGATGCCCGTACATTACTTACAGAAGAATTTTCACGCCAATTGCAAAACGATTACGGCATGGACCCGGATACCGGAACTGTTAGCAACATAGACAGCCTTCCCCATTTAACTGATTCGCAACATCAAACCGCAAAATTATTACGCGAAACAATGGCGCATTATCAGACGTCCAGCCCGGCAAGTGATTTAAAAGAGATACTCGGCCGCATTGTCCGGGAACAGGCGTTTACCGTCTTAAACCGGCTATGCGCCTTACGCATGGCGGAAGCAAGAGGCATATTGATAGAATCCGTTGCAAAAGGATATAACTCAAAAGGGTTCCAACTTTATGCGCGTGTGGCAAAAACAGCATTGGGGGAAACCGGCAATACTTATAGAAACTATCTTTTTAGCGTATTTGATGAATTTTCAATTGATCTTGCCGTATTGTTTGACCGCTATTCACCCATGGGCAGGCTTTTCCCAAAAGAAACAGCTTTGCTGGCTCTACTTGACAAAATCAATGATATAGAACTCGAATCGCTATGGGCGGAAGACGAAACTATCGGCTGGATTTATCAGTATTTTAATTCCAAGGAAGAACGGAAAAAAATGCGGGATGAATCCCAGGCTCCGAGAAACAGCCGGGAACTTGCGGTGCGCAACCAGTTTTTTACGCCCCGATATGTGGTGGAATTTTTAACGGACAATACCTTGGGCCGGATCTGGTATGAGATGACAAAGGGAAATACAGTCTTAAAAGATCAGTGCCGTTATCTGGTTAGACGGCCCAATGAAATCTTTTTACAAAAAGGCGAAAAAGCACCGGAGCAAAAAGACAATGATGCTGATCTCAGCCAGGAAGAGCTGCTGAGACAACCTGTATATATAGAACATCATCCGATTAAAGATCCCCGTAAAATTCTAATGCTTGATCCGGCTTGTGGATCAATGCATTTCGGTCTTTATGCGTTTGATCTTTTTGAAAAGATTTATGAAGAAGCATGGGATCTGCAGTCAACCGGACAATGGCAAGTAGCTGACAATGAGAAATTGTGTTTATTAACAGAAACATACAAAACAAGAGATGAGTTGCTGCAAGATATTCCCCGGTTAATTATCGAAAATAATATCCATGGAATCGATATTGATCCCAGGGCGGTTCAAATTGCAGGGCTATCCTTATGGCTCAGAGCTCAGCGAAGCTGGAAAGAACAGAATGTCAAACCTGTGGATAGACCGCAAATTCGAAAGTCCAATATCGTATGCGCAGAACCTATGCCGGGTGAAAAGGAATTTTTACAAGCATTTTCCGAGCAAATGAAACCCAGAGTATTGGGCCAGTTAGTTGAAATCATTTTTGAGAAAATGGAACTTGCCGGAGAAGCCGGGTCTTTGCTTAAAATTGAGGAAGAAATCGAAGATGCAGTAAATAAAGCCCGTGAGGAATTTAATAAAGAGTTATTGCGTAGAAAAGAAGAAGCCGATTACCTGCCGGGCTTTGCTCCTATAAATCAGCAACGATCCTTGTTTGATTTTGCTGATCTGCCGGATAAGACTCAGTTCTGGCAAACCGCTGAAGAAAAGATTTTGGAAGCTTTACAAAATTATGCAGAGCATGCGGAAGATAAAGACGGTGGCCGACTGAGGCTTTTTGCGGAGGATGCGGCAAAAGGGTTTGCGTTTATAGATCTTTGCCGGAAGCGCTATGATGTGGTATTGATGAATCCGCCGTTTGGGGAAGCTGCTGAAAAAACATTTTATTTTTTAAATCAATATTATAGAGATTGGAACAATAATATACTTTGTAGCTTCATTGATAGAGCATACTCTCTTCTAAGCATGTCTGGATCAAGTGGTGTCATCTATGATCGTACAGCTATCATTAAAAGTACTTATGAAAATTTTCGAAAAACACATCTTATATCTGATAACCGTTTAAGATATTTAGTTGATCTTGGTTGGAATGTTTTGGATGCTAATGTCGAAGTTACAACAACAATTCTATCGAAGATATTAGGAGCAGGTGTTTTTATTGATTTAAGAGAAGATGCCCCTGGAGAAAAAGAAAATGTTTTAAAATGTTATATTAAAAATATACCAATATCTATTAAAAATAATAAATGCTCTATTGAAAATGGGTTAAACTTTTGGAAATTCCCTAATGCTGTTATTGGTTATGACTTTCCAGCATTTTTGAGAAATGCTTTTTCAAATTGTTTATCAATAAGTGCAAATGGTTTTACTGCTTATCAAGGGCACGCGTTAAAAGCCGATAAACATTTTAGAGTTTGGTGGGAAATTTCACCTCATAAAGATAAAAAATTTAAAGCTCGAATGTTTAACGGGTCAGGTTTCGAACCTTATAAAACCACAAATGTTGCGGTTATAATTTCTCCTGTTCCCCCAGAGAAAATTCCTAAAGATACCGCAACTGTTATAAGAAATGGGGAACAACATCTGAAAAAAGGAGTATGTTTCGGTAAAAGATGTGACATTTTTTGTGCGCATGTTCTTCCAGAAAATCATATATTTACTGTAGAAGGACAATCTTTCCCAATTATAAACACACATGATGCTTTAATGCTTTTAGGTTTCCTTAATACACCTCTGGTTCGCTATTCTTTAAACCGTTATTGTGGACAACATAAATATTCTGGGTATGTAAACTTACTTCCATTTAAACCTTTTATAGATCCCATTAGAGTTGTTGAAAAGGTTAAAGAAACAATAGAAATGAGAATGTTATGTGAGAGATTTGATGAAATATCTTCTTTATATAATGGTATTGTTACCTGTCAAAATTCTATTGAGCAATACATTTCCTTGATTAATAATATGCTTGAGGATGCAATTACCAAAATTCATGAATGCGAACAGTTTTGCCAAGCAGATTTAGAAAAGAGTTTTTCATTAAGTGAATCTGAACTTGAATTAATTAGTGTCTTTACAAAACAACAACCTGAGATTCGTTCACCAATATCGGATATAGATTTGTTTGTTAATGTGGGTTGGTTTACAGCTCATACAATTCTTTCATATTGCCATGGAACTATATTGGGCCGTTGGGATATCCGATATGCAACAGGCGTGAAGGAGCCGACAAACTTACCCGATCCATTTGCTCCTCTTCCAACCTGCTCCCCCTGTATGCTCCAAAATGCTGACGGCCTCCCTGCTGAACCAAATGACGTACTTTCCGATTATCCGCTCCGCATTTCCTGGTCCGGTATTACTGTTGACGACGAAGGCCATCCAGAAGACATTATCGCCCGTGTTCGTGAAGCCATTGAAGTTATCTGGAAAGATAAAGCCAGCGATATCGAACAAGAGGCTTGTGAAATCCTGGGAGTACGCTCTTTACGCGAGTATTTTGCAAAACCTGGAAAATTCTTTGCCGACCATTTAAAACGATATTCCAAAAGTCGTCGCCAGGCTCCGATTTACTGGCCTCTGTCTACTCCATCCGGATCATATACTCTCTGGCTTTACTATCATCGCCTGACCGATCAAATCCTATATACCTGCGTGAACAATTTTGTGGGTCCTAAATTGAAACTGGTTGTAGAAGATGTAGAACGTTTACGCAAAAAAACCAATCGGTCCGGACAGGAGGAAAAAGATCTTGAAAAGCTGTCTGATCTTGCATTGGAATTGAAAGATTTCCAAGATGATCTACTGCGCATAGCCAAGTTCTGGAAACCCAATTTAAACGACGGAGTTCAAATTACAGCCGCACCTTTGTGGAAACTGTTTCAATATAAACCCTGGCATAATACCCTGAAACAGACATGGGAAGAACTTGAAAAAGGCAAATACGATTGGGCGCATCTGGCATATAGCATTTGGCCGGAGCGTGTGATCCGGGCCAGCCACAAGGACCGAAGCTATGCCATTGCCCATGATTTGGAAGCCGACTTATGGGAAGAAGTGGAAACGGGTACAGACAAAAAAGGCAATCCTAAAACCAAATGGGCGCCGAAAGATCTTAGCGAAAAACAATTCAAGCAATTAATTGCTATAAAGACGGGAGAAAACATTTAAATGGCCAAAAAGCCAAAACTTATTGTGATGGTTTCATCTACGGTTTACGGCATCGAAGAACTCTTGGATAGGGTATATTCCATCCTCACGAACTTTGGTTATGAAGTCTGGATGTCCCATAAAGGCACGGTGCCGGTGTTGTCGAACAAAACAGCCTTTGATAACTGCTTGGATGCGGTTAAAAACTGCGATTTGTTTTTAGGAATTATCACCACTCACTATGGCAGCGGAAAAGAAGACAAAAAAACAAAGTCAATCACCCATCAAGAACTTTTAAAAGCCATTGAACTGAATAAACCTCGTTGGGTCCTGGCCCATGATCATGTGATTTTTGCCCGTACGCTGTTATCCAATATTGGATATAAATCTTCAAAAAAGCGTTCAGAACTCGATCTTCATAAAAATATGGTAATCGATGATCTCCGCGTGATTGATATGTATGAAGCTGCAATTCTTCATGATACAAGTCAGTTGAAAGAGCGAAAAGGTAATTGGGTGCAAAAATTCGCCACACCTGACGACGCCCAGTTGTATGCATCCGCTCAATTTTATCGTTACCAGGAAGTAGAGCGATTTCTTGAAGAGCACCTGAAAGATGCAAAAGCCGTGAGAAAGCAAGTTAGCAAGGAGGTGAAACCATGATTCCAGATGCCATTAAAAAACAGATTCGCAACGGTGAGGGTCTTGGAACAGAATTTAAAACCTCTGCCGAACCCATGGATGAAATTGCCAAAGTTGTTTGTTCATTTCTCAACACAAAAGGCGGGACGATTTTCTGCGGTGTCGATGAAAAAGGGAAAATTGTTGGAATTGAAAATGCCAACCCTACTGCTTTGGTTCTTCAGAGTTTTTTAAATGATGCAATTTCGCCCAAAGCGTTTTTTTCCGTAAATGCCGACGAAGAAGATGAGCATTCGATTATTTCCATTGAGGTACCACAAGGAAAAGACCGTCCGTATGTATTTAAAGGAGCGGTTTACATTCGTCAAAAAACGACAACCCGGATAGTGGATGCTCTTATACTTAGGGATATGGTGCAATCCAAGTCCGTTGAACCTGACCGTTGGGAGCGCCGACCGGCCATGGCACTTGAAACGGAAGATCTGGATAACAATGAGATTCTTAAAACCACTGAAGAAGCAAAAAAAGCAGGGCGATTTGATTTTTCAGATTCAAATGATCATATGGCAATATTGGCGGAATTGGGGGTATTTCGGTTCGGGGTATTTACGCAAGCTGCAGATGTTTTTTTCGCAAAAAATCCTGCCATAAGGCATCCTCAGGTCAGGGTCCGGGCTACCCGCTTTGCCGAAGACAAGGGATCGAATGAATATTTGGATGATCAGATTTTTCAAGGGCCGCTCGTTCAGGTATTTAGCAAGGTCCTTGACTTTATAGAGCGAAATGTCTCAATCACTTCGCATTTTAAAAATGACCGGATTCAACGGGAGGATAAACCGCAATATCCGCTACACGCGTTGCGAGAAGGGCTCGTCAATGCATTTGCCCACAGAGATTACGCCGGTTTTTCAGGGGGGCTGTCAGTCGGGATTTATCCGTCGAGAATTGAAATTTGGAACTCCGGTCGACTGCCGAAGGAATTAAAGGTGGGAGATTTGCGTAAAAATCATCCGTCATTGCCGACCAATCCGGATATCTCTCATTTGCTTTATATCCGAGGTCTTATGGAGCGAATCGGCCGGGGGACCCAAAAAATATATAATGCCTGCAAAGAATATGGGTTACCTGCCCCGAAATGGCAGGACCAACCATCCGGCGTGACACTGACATTATATTCGGCAAAGTCTTCTGTTTCTGATGAAATCAAATTAAATTACCGCCAAGAAGCATTGATCAGGGCATTGTCCCCCGGTGATGAAATCAGAACGAAAGATTATCGGAAAAAATTCGCATCTGATGTGTCCGAACGTCAGGCAAGAAGGGATTTAACAGAACTCGAAGATTTAGCCTTGCTCGAGCGAAATGGAAAAGGGGCGGCCACTCGCTACGTAAGAACAAACCGGACATAAACAGGACATCATTCAGGCATGGTCTAATTGTTCTTTTTGTCGGTATAATTTATTGTAATTTAAAGCTTTGTCATTAATCTAAAATGTAAAAATGCGGACATATCCGGACATAAATAGCAATTGGCGGATAATTTCAAAATATGATGGGATAATTGTTTATTTATCTGATTAAACTTAAAATTCGCCATCACATTCGGACAATTTAGCGCGTTTTTATAGAAAAAATTAGGACATGAACCGGACAATCGGAGCCATGCAATGGAAATTAAAAAATATATTCAAAATCAAGTTTTCTTACCGAGAATAAAAAAGAACAGCGTGCTTGTTGTTTACGATCCTGAAAAGATTTATCGAGATCTTTGCCTGGATATGGCAAACGATACCATAAAAGTTGTTGATGCGAGCAATAGCAGCATTACCAGCCGGGAGGATGCGTTAAAGATCCTAAAAGAGCTTGGCAACCCAAATACTGGTTTGGAAGGATTACTTGTATATGTTCCGGCCAAAGCGCCTGAAACTGATGAAGCCAAGCAAAAAGACCCTTTTGCCTTATACGCTGTCTGCGGGTGTGTTTTCCCAGATGGCGCCGGTGATGGATATCTGCATATCTGTTTAAAAGCAAAACCGGACCATACAACGGAAATTCGGCGCATATTCAGTCAAGACCCGATTCCCTCATTTGCGGTGATTGACGCGGTTGGCAGCGGAAAGGGCTGGCCGAATCTGCAAGTGGCATTACAAGTTGATTCTGCCAACGACATACTTTTTGCTTTACTGGCTCCAACAGAAAGACAAAAAAAATCATTGGAAGCCAAAGATAGCTGGGTGTCTGAGGCGAAAGAGTTGTTTGCCATATGCTTGAGTCTTAAACTCATTGCGCGAGGAGAAACCTGGTCAAGTATATCTGACGAACTCTGGCGATTTATATTATACAGCGAATTTGTGTTCGATCTTCCATCAGACCTTCCGGAGTCTCTTTCAAATGTTCCACGTGCCAATACGGAAGCAAAGCCGATTATAGAAGACCTTTGCGAGCGCCTTCGAAATGATAGGCGGACACAGGCAACATATATTCAACGCGCCCAATTAATTGAAGTAGAACTTAACCTAACGGATCATTGTAAAGGCATTTCCGATTTGGGAGTCCGTGACACTTTCCCTTTTGAAGAAAGATCGTTTTTAGCCAAAGGTATTTCAGCACTTAAAAACAATGATTCTGATACGGCAAGATATATTTTAAAACAACATACGGACAATGTTTGGGCGGGAATCGGCGAGAGCCAGACACAATGGGGACTTGTAGGCGCGGCCCTTGCATTATGCGAAGCATGTGATGATTATGAACGTCAACTACCGGATTATTCGCAAAACATTGATTCATTGATAGACTTTTATGTGAGCAGTCTCCGTGAAGTTGACAGACTCCAACGTGAGTTTGAGCAAGCCGTATCTTATACCATAACGCCAGTTTCAATTATGAATGAAGTTGTTGAAAAAGCCCGAAGCAAGTATAGGAACCTTTCATCAAAAGTTCAGGACTTATTCATCCGGCATTTAGAAAAGAGCGGCTGGCCGCCAGTGGGAAGATTATCTAACGCAGACCTGTTTGAAAACAAAATTGCTCCTAAACTACAAGAAAGCGGTCATAAAGTGGCCTTTTTCATGATTGATTCGCTTCGCTATGAATTGGGTATGGCATTACAACAGCAATTGGCTGAAGAAGGTACCGTGGAAATGATAGCGGCAGCAGCTCAATTACCGAGTATAACATCAGTGGGTATGGCAAGCTTGCTACCTGAAGCCGGAAAGATTCTGACGCTTTCCAAAGACGATAATAAAATTATTCCTCTTTTAGGAACAACAAAAGTCACAACCGTAAAACAACGTATGGATGTGTTGCGCAGTAAATACGGCCAGCGATTTGAAGAGATGAAGTTGGCGGATTTTGTTAAACGCCGAAAACAAATCCCAATGGAAGTAGATCTTTTGGTTCTACGAAGCTTGGAAATTGATACATATTTGGAAACCGATCCGGAAACAACATTAAGGCTTATTCAAGAAACGCTAAAGCGTGTTCGTGTGGCCATACACAAGTTAAAAGTCATGGGCTTTCACGAAGTGATTATTGCCACAGATCATGGATTTTTTTTAAACCCCCATGCAGAAGCCGGAGATGTTTGCGCAAAGCCGAATGGCGATTGGCTGTTTGTCCATGACCGATTGGTGTTGGGAACAGGTGCCGCTGACAATGCAAATTTTGTTCATTCAACAAATCACTTGGGCATACGGGGTGACTTTAATAATGTCGGCGGTCCGCGCAGCTTAGTTGCTTATCGTGCAGGAGAGCTTTATTTTCATGGTGGTGTTTCGCTTCAGGAATGTATTGTCCCGGTTATTCTAATCCGTTTAAGTAAGGAACAGCCCCAACAAGAAAAGGCAAAAATCAAACTGTCCTATAAAAATGAAGCAAAACATATAACAACACGACTGCCGGTAATTGATGTAGAATATGAAAAACAGCAAATAGATTTATTTGCTCAAGAAGATGAAATAGAACTGCTGCTTGAGGCGCATGATAAAAACGGGAAAGTGGTGGGCGAAGCAAAAGCCGGTGGTATTGTAAATCCGGCAACCGGAACGATCACAATCAAGAAAGGAGAGCGCATACAGGTAACTTTAAAAATGCAGCTTGAATTTGAAGGTAAATTTATTGTGCAGGCGATGAACCCGTCTACTTTAGCAACTTATAGCAAACTGGAATTAAAAACCGATTATGTGGTGTAAATCATGGATGAATTAGATAAAAAGCTAACTACTGTTTTTGAAGGCCGGGTGGTACGAAAAGATCTTTTGCATCGGATAAAAAAAGGTACAAACGTCCCTACCTTTGTATTGGAGTTTTTACTGGCACGCTATTGTGCAAGTGATGAACCTGCTGAAATCCAGGCAGGCATGGAAGCAGTTTTGGCAACTCTTCAGGACAACTATGTGAGGCCGGATGAAGCCAATGCCGCTCAATCCAAGGTGGCTACGAGTGGAAAACACAAATTTATCGATAAGGTTCATGTCCGATATGTTGAAAAAGAAAAACGTCATTGGGCTTCTCTTGAAAATTTTAATTCCCAAAGGATTGCCATAGGTGAAAAATTTTATCGGGATAATGACCGATTGCTTGAAGGCGGCATTTGGGCGGAAGTAACAATTGCCTATAATGAATTTGATGAGGATAATTATGCCTTCATAATTGACGATCTGCGTCCCATCCAGTTGAGCCGTTTTGATTTTGATCGATATGGTGAAGAACGGAAAAAATTTTCCCGAGATGAATGGCTAAATGTTATATTGCGATCAGTTGGATTGGAGCCTTCAAAACTCTCGTCACGCATAAAATTCCATTACATAGCTCGCCTTGCCCCGTTGGTGCAGGCCAATTTTAATTTTATTGAGCTTGGCCCCAGAGGGACTGGAAAATCATATTTTTTCAGTGAATTTTCACCTTACTCAACATTGATAAGTGGCGGCCAGTCAACAAAATCCGTCCTTTTCTATAACAATGCACGAAAAAAAATGGGCTTGATCGGTTTTTGGGATACGGTCGCATTTGATGAAGTGGCGGGCATCAAGATCAAAGATCCGGATACCATACAGATAATGAAGGATTACATGGCAAACGGGCGTTTCTCGCGCGGCGTTGAAGTGATTGCAGATGCCAGTATGGCCTTTGTCGGCAATATCGATCATTCCATAGAACAAATTGTCAGATCCAGTGACTATGATCTTTTTCTACCGCTGCCAAAGGAATTTGACCTTGCAATCATGGATCGATTTGCCTGTTATCTGCCGGGATGGGAAATACCCAAAAACACATCCGCATATCTAACCAGCAATTATGGTTTCATAACAGATTACCTGGCAGAAGCATTTCATTATCAATTAAAACACAAAAACAGATATGAAGAAGTAAACAGTCGCATCCGATTGGGTAAAGCTATTGAAGGACGAGATGAAATCGGCATCAAGAAAACATTATGTGCGTTTTTAAAAATTCTTCACCCAATGGAAGGGCCGACAGACGAAGAATTTGAAGAATATGTCGCTTATGCGATTGAATGCAGGCGAAGAATAAAAGAACAGATGAACAAGCGAAAGCCGGATGATGAATTTGCAAATATTGACCTTTCATTTTTCACCGCAGATGGTAAAGAAATCATTGTTTATTGTCCTGAATCCAAAAACATAAAAGCCACACAACAACCCAAACGCAAAAGTCTTGATATAAATTTTGATGATGCGTCAGATGATCAGCAAAAAGGCCCGGCAGAAGAGAAACAGGCCGAACCCTATGAAGTAAAATTGCAGGCAGATGAGACTAAACCTATTCCTGAGGAAAAAATTGGTGAAGCTGAGTCGAAACCGGATATTCCAGATCTTAAAGAGCAGCATTATACGATTTTTTATGATGATATAGGATTCAGTTATGAAACCATTATCGGGCCATACTTAAAAGGCGCAAAAGAAATTACTATTGAAGACCCATATATAAGAGCACCACACCAAATCCAAAATTTTATCCGATTCTGTGAAACCATTGTCAAGCATGTGACAATCCGTAAAATCAATCTCATTACCAGCTATGATGATAAAACAAACATTTCAGAAATGCGGGATAGCCTGGAAGAACTCAAACAAAGCCTTCTTGAAATCGACATTATTTTAGATATTAAACTTGATTCCAATTTGCATGATAGAGAAATTTGTATTGATAACGGCTGGATAGTAAAAATTGGTCGAGGTCTGGATTTTTTTCAAAAGCCAACAAGTTGGTTTGAAATTGGAGTTAATGACTTATCATTAAGAAAATGTCTGGAAACGAAGATAGATATCTACAAGCAATAATAATAAAATATAGTGGCATTAGGCTCTGGAAAGCACAGAAAGATATTTGGGCAAAATATAATGGACCCCGAAATTTGAACTGATGGTTAAGCTGCTTTTTCTGTGATATTGACTCCATTATAAAGGAGACAGAATGAGAAAGCAATATCCAGGGAATTTTAAAGCAAAGGCTGCATTGGAAGCCATCAGGTCAGAGG
>NZ_JBAMMY010000070.1:0-26636 GCF_051233685.1 Desulfobacterium sp. N47 | reverse complement strand
CTAAGTTGGGCAAGGCCGTTATCGTTACCGGTTTAATGATCAGGGAGATGTTCGTAATCCCTGAACTGGCAAGACTCAGAACCGCTTGCCAATAAATTCTTTTGCCATTTTTGCAAGAACTTTACAATTAAGGGACTAATTTAGGATGGGTGCCGCTATAGGGAAACACTCTGGTCATTCTTCCATCAGGCAATTCCTGTACGGGCAGCATATTGGAACTGGTGAAAGAAACAAGAATCGTCTTTTCTCCTGCATATTTCCAATTCATGTTGCGGTCTTTACCATCCCACATATAATTTGTATCCAGCCATGCATCAGATCCCATATAAGGGTCAGATCTCGTCGTTGAGGTGGTTTGCCGCAATCTTCGAATAGCAGGAACGTAGGCATAATTGGTATCCGGTCTTGCGTCCATATAAACATAACGCATTGAATTGGTTCCCTTGACACTCATCGGGTCCAAAACATTCTGAAGTTGGTAGTACAGAAGTTTTTCCGGATTTTTTATTTCCTGACCGGGCTGTCGTCCATTTAAATAAAGGCGCTGATCCAGGCCCTGAGCATAACGTTCCTCTCCTTTTTTATCTACCCACATCACGCGGGTGTTCTCTCTTGAACCCATGAAACGGTATCTCTGGAAATCGAAGTTGTATATAATCTTTTCTCCAGCCTTGGGATCTTTTAAATCGATCTTTGGGAAAGGGTACCCGTAAATATTTTCCGGGTATTTCCCTGTGCTTTTACTGATCAGATCGCCGTCAGAAGTTACGTCGAATTTACCTTCATTTTTTACACTTGCCGCAATAAACTTGTCATTTTGTTTGTATTTGAAGTTTAAGTTCCCAGGCGTAATAATATAGTCACCACTTTCAACCGCACGATACATTGCCGGGATCAAAAGATCTTTATATTGGCTGCAATTCGCCTTATCTATCACTTTGGGTAAATCAGCAGCCTGCATAATATTACTGTACAAAAGCAGAACAAACAACGAACACAGCGGCAATAAATAATACTTTAAAATTCTCATTCGCTTCATCTTTGCTTTCCTCCATACACCTTTGTGGTTGTTATAATTATCCTTCTCGCCGGCATTAAACAGCTCTTTTGGAGTAACACAGCAATTGATAAACACTATCAGGCAAGACATGAATCAACAAAAGAGCTGATCAATGTCGGCGAAGAGTTTTCTTTAAACATGAATATGGTCACGATTTGCTCAAATAATTATTAGACCTGACTCAAAGTTGATACCGGAGTTGTTATTTAAAAGCTTATTCAATAACCACCAATAGCTGGTCTACATCAACAGTATCATTCTTTTTGACTTTAATTTCCTTTTAGTTGGATTAAGTATTACATAAATTCCCCCTTGGGAAAAAAGGATAAAGGGGGTTTGTGAAATTCAATTCTATGTTACCTTTCTTTTGGCGTTATCCAGAACAAGAAAGAACTGTTCCAGTATCAGCCTGGATACCGCACCGCACATACGGCAATTGGTATTAAAAAAGTTTACTGCGCCATCCGCCCCGCTTTGTATTGCATCGTTGATAATCATATCTCCGAACACTTCATAAGGTCCATAGAACCCATGGTATGGCTCAACATAGAAGATTCTGGCAAGGGCTTCGAGCGGTTTGGAATGAATTAAAAAACCTGTTCCGCTTTTTACAGGGCAGGGTCTTGCCGTTTTGATAAGATTGTGGATTTCAACGCTGATCTCCATCTGCTTCTTGGTCAGCCTTGTTGCTTCCGATAGCTTGTCATAGTTCATCTTATGCCCGGTTGTCTTTTCCAGGAACTCAATTGCATCCTTAATTTCTTCTACCATGAAATCGAGTCCCTTCTGTGTCCAGAAGAGATAAGGTCTGGTAATGCAAAAGACAGGCACATCATAGAGCGCGCCCATAATATTTGCGTTTTGAGCACAATTATCGCATTGGCATAAGCTCGTGTTTACGATAGCAGTCGGTTTCGGATACCATCCTTTTGCAAACCAGCCTATGGGAGCGCGCTGGGCAGAGCAGATTTCCGGCCGGATGCCGATGGATTTCGCGGCAGTAAAAATCTCATCTTTATTGCCCATATATAAGGAAAACATACCGGCGATAAAGTCGTATTCGATGCCAGCAATATCCATAGCCCAATAGATTTCAGTAGGAAACGACATGACATTTGTAACAAAAGGTCTTCCACCTTTTACAGCAGACATCACTTCATTGCACAGCTTTATCGTCAGATTATAAAACATGGTTTCCGCACGGGTAGTGCTATGGTGATCTCTCAATTGCGCCATGATAGGGATGCCCTGTTCAAACATTGTTGTATCAATATTTTCTATCTTTCTTAATTTCATATTGCCACCTCCAAAGATAACATCTCAACGAATACTTCAATTCTTGTTCTGATCTGACCGCTGAAACCTCCTCCGTATTCTATATCCAAATCTAAAACGGTTACTCCCTCGTCCTCAAGCCTGGTCTTCCACATCGGCAAATTAAGGATATATGGGGGCGCAGCATCTCATTGTAAGAGCGATTATCCCGTCAAGTCTGAAATCCTTTGCTATTTGTGATATCCAGTCGGTTCTGTTTTGAGGCGGATTGATTCTGGGACAGGAACACTTGGGAAGCAGATAGCGTTTTGCAATCGCCTTCCATGGGTCTCCCGCTTCAACCTGCTCCCACCAATACCGGGAACCGTTGCAGAAATCATCAACAACTACGTTTACACCCAGGCTCTCAACGCTTTTTACGAAAGAAGGGGTGTTCAGCAACGCCCCGCTGATCATAATTCTTGGCGCAGCAGGAAGAGAGCGGCCCGTGGTTTTGATTTCTCCTCCAACAGCTTTTCCAACAAGGCATTGAAATCTTCCCTGGGCATTCTGACCGCCGCATTTAAGACCTCCAGCATTTCGGCTCCGGTTAGAGGAGGAGTGTCGCTTTTCATCAGATCATGAAGTTTTTTCAGATCTTTTCTTGTCTTGTTGTAAAGTGCGATTGAATTGGCTATAGCCTCATCTGTGATTGTTACACCAAAAAAATTCTCAAGGTTCTTTTTAAACTCCATAACCTCGCCATGATAAAATTTGTAAGCAAGGTCATTGAATTTGCGCGGCGTATCAAGAAGAGGCAGAGTAGGGATATTGTGATAATGACTGCCCACTCCCGCCAAACGGATGACTCCTTCGCAAGGGGGTAGCCGCCGCAATACAATCTATAAATCCGTAGTCACCGCGCAACTGCAATTCCAGTATTGTCCGGCTGAAAGAACAGGTGCCGCCGCCGAAGAGATATTCATTGGCCAGATCCAGGGAGATTTCTTCATTTCCGCCTGTGAGCCGGAAAGGCATCATGCCCGCTGTTGTGATTCCCTCCGTATTTATCAGCGACACCACTTCCGATTCCGCAAAAACGGCACACTGAGCATTCAATGGAATGTTCTTGTCCGACTCAAAATAGAGCTTAACAAACGTTTCAAGGTCTGTTTGAAGAGCCCGGGACATTGCCTCGATAAAAGCGCCGGCTCCTGCCGCACATCTTTCATTTGTTGCAAAATCCACCACATTTCCCTCAGTATCGCATTTCGCTACCGCTGCCTTCTCGGCGCCCATATCAACAACCGTTCTTGAAGCCGGCACTTCAAATATGGCTCCTTTCGCGCCTGAGGAAATTTCTGTTACTACCTCATCAGCAAAGCCCACTTTCTTTCCTCCCCCGCCGGTAGCAACTATTTTGCCGATAGCGCCTCTGCTGATTCCGGCCTTTGCAAGCGCACCGCTTAATGCGTTCTTGATAACCTGATCTTCATCCTGTTCTTCCTCGCTGTCTGCCATATGACAATACTTTGCCAATATCTTGTCGCCATCCATGATTACCGCTTTTGTGCTGGATGCACCCACGTCTATACCCATAGTAATCATAAAGTTATACCTCCTCCCGCATAAAATTATTTATAAATATACAGTATTCGTATAAAACAAGAATTACTGTTAATTAAATGCTAACAGGATTAATAATAAATACAACGCCAATAAAACAATGGGATAACTACAGGTAAAACCTATTGTTAATGAAGGCTTAATAAGTAGGAACGAAGATTGGAGTCTCTGTCTTTCAAACCAAATTTTTTTCTGAGACTATTTCTGTGAAATTGTACAGTAGTGATACCTATGCTAAGCAATTCCGCAATATCTTTAATTGATCTTCCTTCTTTTACGAGGGATGCGATTTCAATTTCTCTTGGGGGTAAGATTATGATGTTTAAGCTTTAATAAGGGCAAAAATGACGAAACAATATTATTAAGATTTGATTCAACGATATTTAAAAGAGAAAGTTGCCGGGAAGACAGGTTGCTATTCTTCAAGCTCTCAATGTTTGGTAAAACGAGTTCTCTGACATTTGATAAAATCTTCCCCTCAATATCTCCTTTGCTTGCTTCAAGCTGTTTCAATAAAACCTTCAAAGCGGCATTGACCTCTTCAAGATTTTGCGTCTTGAGCCTTAATGCTTTTTCCGCCCGTTTACGTTTGGTGATATCTTTGAAATAAACGGATAATCCGTCATCCGATGGATAAGCGTGAGCTTCAAACCATCTTCCGAAAAGGAAAAGAGCATCAAAGAACATATGGCTATCATTTGCCATGGCAGTCCAGTAAAACTGCATATATTCCTTTTTTGTTTTTGGGAAAAGCTCAGCCAGTCGCTTGCCGATAACTTCATCTCTTCCTTTACCCATTACTACTTCTGCCTGCTGATTCAGATCAGTAAAACGGCCTTTTCTATCCCAGGTAAAATAAATATCTGTTATGCTGGTTAAAACAGTACTAATCTTTTGGTTCGCATTATGCAAAGCATTTTGAAGACACTTGCGCTTGGTCAGGACACGGATAATCAGTACGGTAAATTTATAACCGCCGCTATCTTCAAATTCCGAAGCTGATAATTCGGCTGGAAATATAGAACCATCTCCTTTCCGGAGAAAAAGTTCACCCCTGGCTATACCGGTATTAGCCTGTTCTGCCAGAAATATGGGTACCCGCGGGTCATCATGATCAAAAAGTTCACTAATGCCTGTATTGTTCAACTCTTTTTCCTGATGTCCCATCATCTCACAGGCAATGATATTTGCAGCAGCAATTGAACCATCGGATAAACCTACGAGAACAGCATCAAGAGAGGTTTCGAGCAGTAAACGAAATTTTTGTTCACTATCCATCAGATGTTTAATTGTTTCTGCCTGTTCCATTTGCTGCTTTCCTTTTTTCTTAATAACAATTTTGCTCATAATGCTTTATAGTCTCTTAACAATAGATTTCTTGTAATTTTTGGCAGAAAATTATCTTCTGCCGTTAAATGGCCGCAAGTTCTGGTATAATAAAAAACTCTTTTAATTTTAACCCGGATGCAATTACTTTTCTACCAAGTTTTGTAAGATAGTACTTGTATGTACGCCCGATTTTTTTCAAAAGACCATGAGTTCTGAGGCGTTTTATTAAACGCGAAACCTGTGAACTCGATTTTTCGGCAAGTTTTTTCCGGAGATTTTTATTTTGGAATCCGCTTATGTTGTATTCTCCGCTTGCAACTGCTTCAAAAAGTTGCTGGTCTTCCTTGCTGAAAAAATTGAACCCTTTATAACAACTTTTAATTGGTCGGAAAACTGTTGGGCTTTGGAAAAATCGGCGATAGAAACAATAAGATTGTCAATGCTTTCAAAACTGATGTTGTGTTTTTTTAAAGAGGCTTCCAACCAGTTATGTCCATTAGCCGATATGATGGCGACATGACCGGGGTGGTGACCTCGTTCTTTGACAATATCTTTAATGGCCTTCTCCTTACGAAAATCATTCTTCCTGATAAATTCTATTTCCAAACCGTTTTCTGCTGCAATCTTTTCGGCGTTCTTCCTGAGTTCATCACGGAGTGGTTCAGCAAAACGCGGGTAATCAAAAATACGTATGTTGCGCATATTCAAAAAGGAAGTCATTCCCTGCGCATAACAAACCCCCGGAAGTGTGCCTTGAATAACGACACGTCATAGCAAGAGAGAACTCCTCTGATTTTGTCAGAATAGCGGTCGGTCAGTAAATCCATGGCAAAGGGCCCCTTTCAAAATAATTTACAGGGGAGTATACATCGTTAATACTTGGTTAGTAAACTAACCTTTTTGGTTCCGGCTTGTCCGGGTTAGGTTGAAACAAATCTATCTGTTAACTGCCATTTATTATAAAATGATATTTATTAAAAATAAAATAATTATTATAAAAGGCTCTTGAAGCTTTACATATAATATGTTTATTATCATATTATACGTAAGACTTATAATCATGACTATTTCAAAAATGAGTTCATTAGAGTGCAATCATGAATAATATTTTACCTGATTTTCAAAAACATATCCTGGACAACAAGCTGGTTCCTGAAAACCAAGTTCCGTTTTATGACTATTGGGTTAACAAGTTTATAAGTTTTTGAAAATCAACAGCAGGATATAGCTTTGGATTTAAGAATTCAATTATTTATTGATGCTTTAAAAAAAGACCCTAAACTTGAAGATTGGCAAATTACTCAGGCTGATAATGCCATTAAACTTTATATTGTTCATTTCCTGTCCGCATCAGCCGATACTGTAGAACTGTCATCAAACAGCATTGAGCTACAAAACAAATTTCCAGATGATCAGGAAATAATAAAGAAAGTTCGTGAAGTATTGCGTATCAGGCATTATGCATACAGTACTGAACGGGCTTATACCGACTGGTTTAAACGCTTTCACAATTATCTGACCATCATAAAAAAGATTGGTCAACTCAGGGTGCTGCGAAATATGTCCAAAGCTCCGGTAAGTCCGTTGGATACACTTCTTTCAGATAAGGAATGAGTCATATGTTCGGGTGGTGCGGCAGAATACTTCAAATAGATCTTTGTAAAAAAAGTGTTAAGACCTTTACTCCCGATCCTGATATTTCAAACAGGTTTATCGGAGGAAGAGGTCTTGCCGGATACTTTCTTAAAGAGCATATCACTCTTAACTGGGATGCTCCCGACATGCCTGTTCTTTTTTTTACCGGCCCTCTTGCAAATACTCCTTCTCCTTTTTCAGGGTTTGTAAATGTCATGTCCCGCTCGCCTCTTACCGGAACTGTGGGCGATTCTTCCGTTGGAGGAAGTTTCGGTATACAACTGAAAAAAGCAGGCTTTGACGGTATCATTGTTACAGGCAGATCCGATATTCTTTGCGGTATAGAAATTCATAACAGTAAAATTAATATAGTGCCGGTTGCGCATATGGCCGGGATGCATACAGGAGATGCCGGTGCTTTATTAAAAGGCAAAGGTTCAACTGCTGTAATAGGGCCTGCTGGTGAAAACGGCGTTTTATTTTCAAATATAATTTTTGACAACAATATCGCAGGATGCAGAAACGGTCTTGGGCTTGTTTTGGCAGCAAAAAATTTAAAATACATTACCGTTAAAGGCACAAAGAAAACCAAAGTATTTGATCCAGGTGAACTTGAAAAATCAAAAGAAGATATCTTCAGGCTGATTTGTGCATCTCCTGTGCTTTCCGGTAATTTTGGAATTTCAAAGTTCGGAACAGCCGCTCTTTTTGATCTCATAAATGACAGGAAAATGATGCCGACGGATAATTTCAGGCATACATTTTTTAAACACGCAAGTTTGCTTAATGCACCCTATCTGAAAAAATTATACCGCCCGAAAGATGAAGGCTGCCCGGGATGTAGTATTATGTGCAAAAAAATTACTAAAAAAGGCATAAACATACCGGAGTTTGAAACTCTTTCCCACTTTTCAGCTTTAATCGGAAATACCGATATTGAAACAGTAATTTCTGCAAACAGACTTTGCAATGAAACCGGAATGGATACAATATCGGCGGCATCAACTATTGCATGCTATTTAGAAATTTCGGGAAATAAACTTGGCCCCTCTGAAATATTAGGTCTGCTTTCCGATATTGCTTATAAAAAAGGAGAAGGCGAGTATCTTGGGTTGGGTGCTGCAAGATATGCAAAGATGAAAGGTTTCCCTGATGCAGCCATGACGGTAAAAAACCAGGAACTTTCGGCTTATGACCCTCGTGGGTCATACGGCATGGCATTATCCTATGCTACTTCAACAAGAGGAGGATGCCATTTAAGCGCATATCCTGTAAGCTATGAAATTTTAAGAAAGCCTGTTGCAACGGATCGTTTTATATTTGAAGGAAAGGCAAGAATAATAAAAAACAGCGAAGATTTAAATGCAGCAATTGATTCGCTTGCAGTATGCAGGTTTATCTTTTTTGCAGCTTCAATGGAAGAATATGCCCGGGTTTTTTATGCGGTAACGGGTATAAGCTTACCGGCTCATGAACTTATAAGAGCAGGAGAACGCATTTATTACAACGAACGTATGATGAATGCTGCAAACGGGTTTTCGGAAAAGGAAGACGACCTGCCATCACGCTTTTTTGATTCTTTTGGTTATAAAGGAGCAGATATTAAAATAAGGCCGATTAACCGGAAAAGGTTTTTAAAGGCAAGAGCAAATTACTACAAGGCCAGAGGTCTTGATAAATCAGGAATGCCTGTTACCGAAATTATAAAAAGGCTTGAACTCTAAAATATGGAAAACCAGTTTTTAAAATACGAAAAGAAACTTATAAAAAGCGGGCTTGCAGATTTTGGAAATCCTCTTCTTGGCATCCTTGATGCAAAAATCAGATGGAACAAAAAAGACAAGACGTGTAAGATTCTTGAAAAAATATTTCAAGGCTTAAACATAAACTCGCTTATATTTTCAAAGCCCAAAGAACCGTATTTTTCCATAATCAACTACCTTGCAAAAAATTCTAAAGGGATAATACGGCCTTGTGATTGCGAAACAAAAACTTTTTTCCATGATCTGCCGGTATCTGATAAATTTAATACAGATGATATAATATCAAGACTTAAAAAAAGAAAAAGCGTTATTATTCCTGATTATGGGATCATTACTACAGGAACGGTAAGTATTGAGCAGGCGTTTATTACTTATTCCTCAGTATGTTTTTCATGTTTCGTTAAATTTTTTTCAGATTATCTTAATGCAATAAAATTTAATAATACAGATAAAAGATTTAATAATATTTTTGAAAAAATATTAAATTTTATCAGCCCGTCTTTATCTTTTAATCACAGTCTGAAAAAAGGCCCGTTTGCTTCAAATACTGATGTTCTGAACGCTTTAACTGAAGCCGGAAAACTTTTGGTTGATCTTAAACTTGTTGATTCGTTTTTCGGCAACATATCCTATTGCTATAACGATACTGTGTTTATAAGCCAGACAGGGAGCTCCCTTGACGAACTTGATGGATGCATTGATTTATGCCCTTTGGACGGATCATCCTGTGCCGGCATAACAGCATCAAGCGAATTTCCCGCTCATCTTGAGATAATCAAAAAAACCAGGCATAAGGCAATACTACACGGGCATCCGAAATTTTCGGTGATTCTTTCCATGGATTGCGATACAAAGAATTGTGCCGATAAAGGTTTGTGCCATATAACATGTCCCTGTAAAAGAGATATATGCGGGGTTCCGGTTGTCTCCGGTGAAGTCGGTTCAGGTGCCAGCGGGCTTTGCAATACGGTTCCTGAAGCAATAAAAGAAAAGCCAGGTGTAATTGTTTACGGCCATGGCGTTTTTACAAGCGGGATAAGAGATTTTAATGAACCTTTTATGAATCTGCTCAAAATAGAAAACGATTGTTATAAAGAATATTTAAGCAGAGTAAATAGCAAGTTACATTGAAGCTCTCCACTGCAAGCAATGGGGAAACTTAAATACAACTTGGTATCAGACTCTGCCGCCGCTCCATCTTAACTTCGTTTTTAATACATCAAAATAATCCTGGCCCGGAACCGTTATCATGTTAATCGGCGTTAATCCTTTTTGAATAACAAGTGTATCTTTGCGGTTTATTTTCATACCCTGCTGGCCATCAAATGTAAGCATTATGTTGGACAAGGGTTTTTCGAGCTTGATTTTGATACTTGATGTATCGGGAATAATCAGGGGGCGGTTGGTCAAAGTAAAAGGACATATCGGAGTCATTATTATTGCTGGAACTGAAGGATGAATAACCGGACCTCCGGCTGCAAGAGAATAGGCCGTTGATCCTGTGGGAGTAGCAATAATAAGACCGTCGGCCCTGTAAGTAGTAAGGTAGTGGTCGTTTATATAAGTTTGGATATGCGCAAGTCTGGCAAGTGTTCCCTTGTTGATTACTACATCGTTAAGAACCGATTCGCAGGCTATTTCCTTATTATTTCTGAAAACTTTAACAAGAAGCCGCATACGGGGGCTGGTTGAAAACCTGTTTTCCAGAACGGCTTCAACAGCATCAAAAAGGCTGTCTTCAGATATTTCGGCGAGAAATCCGACTTCTCCGAATTTTATGCCAAGAACCGGAATGCTCTGATCTCCTATCCAGCGGACAGCAGTAAGAAAAGTTCCATCACCGCCTAGCACCAAAACGCAAAAAAGTCCCGATGGAGCAGTTCTCTTTATCTTATCGGAAAACATGGGATTTGGAGGCAGATATTCTTTTCTGATAACCTCGACCTTTTTAGAAATAAGCCATTTTTCAAGCTCATTTGCCTTCTCTTCAGCCTTGAGATCTTTTTTAACAACCAGGCCGATCTTTATAGTTTTCAAAGAGTGTTTACTCAAATTTTAACCGCTCCTTTTAAAATCATGTGCAGATGTTTTGCTTATAACTATTGTCATAAACCTGTTCCGGTTAGCATACGTATCCATACCCAAATTACAACAAAAACAACCGGATTTTTATTATGACAAATGACATATACATCAAAATTATCAAACACAGCAAGATTTATCAACAGAGCTGTTGCTGGTAGTTCAGAAAAGCATTTGGAGCATTTAAGAATAGTTTAAAGACTTCTGATTTGTATAAACGCAGATAGCAAGAAAGTCAGCGAAAAGAATACACTGCGGGATAGGGCTAAAGGCTTGCGATAATGTTTCGCTTCGTCTCACACGGAATTCCTTTATTTGAAATTAAGGTCCGGCACTTTAGCAGAATATAACGGCTTCGCTAAAAATAGTCCCGCTTAAGTTGCGTTTCATAATTACCCGGTTGAATTCTTTCTGTACAAACCGGCATAAGCTATTCAACAGAACGATTGAAGCATAGGAATCTATATCCTTGCCTGCGATTCGCGTGTCCTGTTTCATATGAATATTTTTACGAAGCCGTATAAATTATGACTTCTTATGATTCCTTCAAAACTTAATTAAAGCAATAAATACCTTCCATCCATATAGAAAAAATACTATGAATCTATAAGAACGGATAGCAAAAATCAGTACATTTTCCTGCTCTTTTTGTCTTTAAAAAAATAGCTACCCCGCAAGAAATAAAAAATTAATAAAGCGGAAGAGAATATATTATCCGGTGATACCTCCAATATATACTCCACGCTCTTTCAGTGCTACTTTACCGTTTTTCAAAAGCTTATAAAGAGCATTGCTAAGCTGTCTTTGTTCCAAACCTGTTTTTTCCTTAATTTTAGCGATTGATATTCCGTTTTTGCTCCTTTTGATAGTGGTAAGTACGGAACCAAGAATGGTCACAGGAGCTGCGGGTTGTTTTTTTGCAACTGCAACTTTTGCTGCTGCTTTAACCGGCTTTACTGCTGCTTTTTTAACCGCGGGGTTTTTAACTGCTGTTTTTTTAACTGCCTTGCTTGCTACAGCAACTTTTTTCTTTGGAGCAACTGCTTTCTTCGCTTTAGGCGCAACGGTTTTTTTAACCGGCTTTACTTTTTTTGCATTTTTCATCACTTTTCTCTCCTTTGTTTGTTTTGAAGGTATTGCCTACAGCCATGACATTTTAACCGGCCTTTTAAATCCTTTATTTATTTTACTATGATATAATTTTATAAAAGTCAACAAATAAAGTCAACAAAATCTGTAAGATAAGGACAAATATTGACAAAGACGAATTCTTGTGAAAGAAAAACACATTTAAAAGATTAATTATTTCTGAATTTTAGTTTTTTTATGCCTTTAGATAATAGAGCGACCAGCTGTATTTGAAAAGATAAAGAAGTATATTATAGTATAATAAAAGAGAATGAAATTATGCAGCAAAAATTTTGCATTTCTTATGAAAAAGAACTTAATGCTTCACAGTATGAGGCAGTTGTACATACAAAAGGGCCTCTTCTTGTAATTGCAGGCGCCGGAAGCGGTAAAACCAGGACTCTGACATATCGCGTGGCACGTCTTGTTGAAGAAGGAACCCCACCCGCTTCCATTTTACTTCTTACTTTTACCCGCAAGGCTTCACAGGAAATGCTGAACAGAGCAACAAATCTTCTTGACAAACGCTGTGAAGGAGTTTCGGGTGGTACTTTTCATTCGTTTGCCAATTATATTCTCCGCAGATATTCGCGTTATATAGGATTCGATTCAGGGTTTAATATTCTGGATCGTGATGACTCTGAAGCGCTTATCGGAATAGTGAGAAAGGAGATGTTGAATACTTCCAAACATTCTTCCTTTCCAAGAAAGCAAACACTTGCAAATATATTCGGCAAAGCCGCAAACAAGGTTTTATCTATTAGCGATGTCATACAAAACGATTATATCCATTTTGAAGATGATATAGAGATGATCGAAATGATTCACAAAGAATATGCCAGGCGAAAAATCCTGCATTCATATCTGGATTATGATGATCTGCTCATACGCTTTAAAACTCTTATGGAAGACAATGCCGATCTGAAAGACAGAATTTCTTCTGCTTATGAACATATAATGGTTGATGAATACCAGGATACAAACAAAATACAGTCGGAAATAGTATGCCTTCTGACCGGTACCAATAAAAATATAATGGTGGTTGGAGACGATTCCCAGAGCATATATGCATTCAGAGGTGCAGATTTTAAAAACATCATGGAATTTCCCAAATTATTTCCGGGTACCCGTATTATTGCTCTTGAAGAAAATTACCGAAGCGACCAGCCTATCCTTGATTTAACCAATGTTATTATTGAAAGAGCTTCTGAAAAATATTCAAAAATTCTTTTCACAAAAAGGAAGGGTGGGGCTAAACCGCTTCTGGTAAAGACATCAACTGAAAACGGTCAGTCAATGTTTATCGTTGAAAAGATAAATAAGCTTGTTCAAAACAACGTTCCCCTCAGTGAAATAGCCGTTCTTTTCAGAGCCGGTTATTATTCCTTTGATCTGGAAATCGAGCTTGCAAGAAACGGTATTCCTTTTAAAAAAGTAGGTGGTTTTAAATTTGTAGAATCTGCTCATATAAAAGATATCCTGGCTCACATGAAGGTTATAGTAAACCCTAAAGACAGGCTAAGCTGGCAGAGAATACTTCTTCTTATAGATAAAATAGGCCCGAAAACAGCATATAATATCTTTGGGGCAATACTTAAGGAGAACTCCGGGTATTCCGGCCTATTGACTGCTAAAATACAAAACAGTGTTTCCGATAAACTGGAAGAGCTTAAAAAGCTTTTCGGCAAAATAGATCCGGATGCAATGTCTGTCTATGATATGGGGAAAGAAATTGCTGAATATTATTTACCTGTTCTAAGACAACGATTTGATGACTACCCTAAAAGAGAAAAAGATATTGAACATCTGATCCTGATAATGGAAAGATATAACAGCCTGGTGGAATTTCTTTCCGATATGACTCTCGAACCACCGAACGCAGCTATTAACAACACATTGGCCGAAAATTCAGGGGCAGACAACTGTCTTGTTCTTTCAACTATTCATTCCGCCAAAGGCCTTGAATGGCATACAGTGTTTATCATATGGGCGTTGGACGGCAGGTTCCCTTCGATGTATTCCATAAATAATCCCGAAGAACTTGAAGAAGAACTGCGTCTTATGTATGTTGCGGCCACCCGTGCGAAAAAGAATCTTTACTTCACATATCCTAATAGATTTTATGACAGAAGCTCCGGAATGGTTCTGAACCGTCCGTCCCGTTTTCTCGAATTGATAAACAGTAATATTCTCAGTAAACATTCGCTGACAACTTATGATTATGAATATTAAAAAGATATTCGCAAAAGCATCATTTTTTGCTATTCCCCGGAAGGCGGGATTCCGGTTATAGTCTTTACGGATATGCCGGACTCCGGTTTTCACCGGAGTGACATCTTTCTCTCATAATTGACCCGGTTTAATCTGCAAGAAAAGCCCACCAGATATAAAAACAGAAAGCTGCAACTGCTATAATAAGCATTAAATATGAGTTCCAGTCAGTAGGCCTTTTAGCCAGTCCTGTTTTGGTAACTTTTCCAACCCGGCTATGACATGATGGGCATACACTTGCATCAAGTGAGATGTAGGTCAGACATTCAGGGCATTTTTTTGATAAATATCCATAATTACTGTCTTTGTCAGCGCTCATCATTGCTTTCCGAATATCATAAGATGGTTTAAAATAAAACTACTATTCCGAATATTCTTTTTCTATTATAATCTCACTGCTGCTTTTAATCTTTTCAAGCCACGAGCTGAAAGTATTTTCTTTTTTCTGTTCAAGCAAAGCTTTAACTATTCTTTCTTTTTCTTTATCAAAGTCCTGCTCAGGAGGGTTTTCCCTTTCCTTAAAGCGCATTATATAATAGCCGTTTTTACCCTTTACCGGAGTTTCTGCATATTTATTGTCATCCGAAAGCTTAAAAGCAGCCTCTGATAACTGCGGCTCATATCCTATACTTCCCACAGGCCCGCTGCGCGCGAAAAAACCTGTTTCATGAGGAGTAAGCCCATATTTAAGGCTTTCCTGAGTAAAATCTTTTCCCGTTTTAAGAGCAGAAAGAAGAACTTCGGCATCTTTTTTTGCTTTTTCCCATTGCATTTCTTTAATAACATCAGATTTTACGGTTTCAGCAACATCCTTAAGCACCGGTATTTTAGGCAGCATGATATCTGTAACTTCTGCAACACAATACCTGTTTCCGATTTCTTTAACATCACTTATTTCCTTATCCGACATCTCGAAAACTCCGGCTTCCATTAAAGCCTGATTGTCGGCACCTGCTGCTGCAGAAGCATCCTTTTTAGAAAAGAAGTCGGTTGTTTTAATTTTTACACCTGATTTTTCAGACGCTTTAATAAGATCATTCATGTTTATAGCCAAATCACATATTTTTTCAGCTTCATCATAAGCAAGCTTTTTTGCTTTTTCGCTTATCAGTTTTTTTCTTATTTCACTCTCTGCTTCTTTCAGAACAAGCATTTTTTCTTTATTTACTTTTTCAACCTTAATAATATGCCACCCGAATTTTGTTAAAACCGGCTCACTTATTTCACCTTGTTTCATCGAAAAAGCCTTGCTTGCAAAAGGTTCAACCATATCTTTTTTCCCGAACGCTCCCAGATGTCCTCCGTCTGCCTTGCTTGGGCAATCAGAATATTTTTTTGCAAGCTCCTCAAAAGGCTGTCCCTCCTTTATCATTTTAAAAACATTATCTGCCTTTTGTTTTGCGGCTTGAACTGCCGCCGGGTTTGCTCCCTCATCAATTTTACAAAGTATGTGGCTTGCTTCCACTGTTTCGGGATTTGTGAATTTATCAATATTATTTTCATAATACTCTTTTACTTCATTATCATCCACTTTTACCTGGGTGATAAAAGAATCGGGACTAAAAAGAAGATAAGCAACTTTTACTTTTTTTTCGGTTCTATAGGATTCCTTATTTTTATCAAAATATTCATTTAATTCTTTCTGTGAAGGATTGATACCGTTATATTTATCAGGAGTAAAAAAAACATAATCAACATTAACTGAAGCGCCCTTCCAGTTAAACCACTCGAGAGCTTCATTATCCGAAACTTTTACACTGCTCGTGATAAAAGAGATTAATCTTTCCATAATAAGAGATTCTCTTACAGTAGCTTCAAATTCATCCGGAACCGTATGATTGCGGCTTAAAACTCTTTCATATTCCTTTTTATTAAAAACACCGTCTACCTGAAAAGCTTTGATGCTGCCGATCAGTTTCACAAGCTCATCATCTGTAACTCTGAATTTAAGTTTTTTAGCCTCCTGGACAAGCAGTTTTTTAACAATTAAATCATCTAAAGCTTTCTTTTTAAAATTAAAGGCTTTCAGCGTTTCTTCATTATAATTAGTTCCCAATTTTGCCCGTATCTGCTCAACAAGATTATTATATGCCTCCTGATATTCCCGAACAGTAATCACCTCACCATTTACTTTAGCTACCCTGTTTGCACGGTTTGAACGGAAGCTTCCAACTCCCCAGAATACAAATACCACAACAATTATTCCCAGTATGGCTTTAATCATCCAGGAACCGGCATTTTTCCGCATAAAGTCAAGCATGTTATTCCCCTCACTTTTTGTCTTTAAAAATTTGACGGTTATTAAAATTAACCGACTATGGAAATGGGCTTAATATTTTTATCTATCTTTGTTCCAACCGACTCCGAACAAAACGCGCACAGGTATTCATATTTATCTCCTTCAGAAAGCACAAGCAGCAGACGTTTACGCAGCGGAACCGCCTGCTTGCACTTTGGACAATATAACTGTGATGCATCAAATTCTTCAAAAGCATCCAAACTCTTTTATCCCTTTGCCTGTTTTGGCTTGTTGCCCGTTATTAGTATCTGTCAGGGCAATTTAAATCTTTTCAGACTAACCCTAAGTCCAAAAAATTTGTTTCCGAATAATATTTTCTGAACGGGATTTTGTCAACAAGTTAAGTTCTGTAATTATTAAGAGTTAGTCGCTGTGATATATCCGAGCCATTAATAATAAAACAAAAAGCATTATCACAAAAGCATGATGGGTTTTTTTACCACCAACCTGATGAGGCTCCTTTCATGAATGCTTCAGTTTAGCTCAAGCTCCTGCTGCTCAATCAATTTAACAGAATTCTAACTTGTTTGTAATAAAATCATAACAGAAGACCATTACAAATAAAAGCAATTCCGGATAAGCATTCAAAGGAGGGATTCAACGAATTGAAGTATGATGTTACTAAAGAAGATGATTTTTGTCTAATAATAATATCAGGTGAAACCAGAAAGAATGAAACAATCCTGGCAAAGGCAGTTCTCTCTCCTTATTTAGTAGAAAAAGGGATCAGGATGATAGTTGATCTGCAGGAATTGGGAAAGTTTGAACCGGTTAATCTTGTGGGAGTCTTAAACAGCATCCGGAAAGAAGTTCACTTCTTAAGAGGAGATTTAAAATTATGCTCATTGAAACCAAAATTGATCAACTATTTAAAAGAAAACCGCTGGGATAATTTATTTCAGATTTACGAAAACAGAGAAACAGCTAAAAAAAGTAAATGGAATGACCGTGTCGGAAAATAACCGGATTACCGAATTGCACCCCAATATCTTCTGGTTCAAGGGAGAGGATACCAGCAGCCACAGCTACCTGATCAGAGGCGATTATAAAAATGTTCTCATCGATTCAGGAGTAGACAGAAATTTTTTCATATTGCAGGAATGTCTGCTGGAGCTGAAACTAAAAGTCAGTGATATTGATATAGTAATAAATACCCATGAGCATTTTGATCATCTTGGGGCAAACCGTTATTTTCAGGATTATGCACTAATAGCTGCTCATCGCTTTGCTGCCACCAAGATCACCGTGGAAGACCGATACGTTACTATGTATAAATCTGGAGATTTAAATGAACCCCCTCTTAGAGTTCATCTCTGGCTGGAAAACAGATTCCGCTTTGATCTTGGAAATTACAGCCTGGAAGTGCTTCATACACCGGGGCATACTTCAGGCTCAATATGTATCTATGAATGTACGCAAAAATTACTTTTTACCGGAGACACTCTGTTTACCGGAGGGAGCCTCTCTTATATAGGCGAGTCAGGCAGTGTCGGTGATTATATAAATTCCACCAGCCTTCTGGAATCAAGAAAAATAAATGAGCTTTACCCGGGACATGGCGGGATATCAATGTCGCCGGAAGAAGATATGAAAAAGGCTATTATGAACGCCAAAGCGCTTTTGAAAAATGATGAAAAAGTGGAAGTTACTTCATTTCGTGAAGTCACTTAGATTGTTTATTAAGCAACAAATAATAATAAATTTTCTCGTAATTTATTTAATAAGTTTTCCGGGGAACGGGGTTAAAATCTCGTTAGTTTAAATTTTATATTAATCAAGGAGGAGTAGAGGAAGATGAAAAAATTGTGTTTAATGGTGTTAACTTTAGTTGCTTTATCGGTATTCACGATCAGCCCGTCCCGGGCAGGCAGCGATCAGAAGCTTATAGACAAACTGGTTGAGAAAAATATTCTGACCAGATCCGAAGCTGCAGAACTTATACAACAGATGCAGGCAGAAGAAGCAAAAGAAAAAAAGGAAATTGCCGGCAAAGAAGCAACAAAAGGTTTTGAGCTGCCCAAATGGGTAGAAAATACAAAATTTAAAGGAGATGTAAGAGCCAGATACCAGACTGAAGATACAAAAAACGATTCCAATCCCGACAGAAATCGCGGACGCGTTAGGTTAAGACTTGGAGTTGTGTCTGAAGTAACTGACCAATGGGAAGCAGGATTTGGTATTGCAACAGGATCCAATGATCCGCGTTCGACTAATCAGACTCTTGAAAATACATTCAGTTCTAAGGATATCAGGCTTGATTATGCATATGCCAAATATAGTCCGGTTACATGGGCAAACCTGTGGCTTGGTAAGTTTACAAATCCTATATGGGGAACAAAAGACCTTCTGTGGGACAGTGATATCACACCGGAGGGAGCCACACTCACATTTAACTACGAAGCCTCAAAAAATCTTGAATTTTTCGGAACATTAGGCGGTTTCGTATTGGAAGAGTTCAGCAGTAAAGCCAACGACCCTTATATGATCGCTGTCCAACCCGGTATAAATATCAAGCTGCCCGGCAGTACATATATTAAAGCAGCGGCAAGCTATTATGAATTTCAAAATGTAAAAGGTAATGACTGGACTGCAGGCGGCTCTTATGGAATCGGCACAAACTCCAGAGATGCAGGGGGCAACTGGGAATATGACCACGATGCATTTGTAGGAGATCTTGAGTTCGGTATAACAAAGATACCCGGACCCGTTCCTTTTGCGGCTCTATTTGGGCAATATGTTCAAGCCACCAACATAGATGATAATAATATTTACAATAAAAAGGATGATACAGGCTGGCTGGCAGGTTTTAAATTCGGGCATAAAAAAGTAAAAGGATTTGGTGACTGGCAGGTTAAATACAACTACAGACGGCTTGAAAGAGACGCATGGCCGGATTTTCTGCCGGACAGCGATTTCTACGGCGGTGCAACCAATGCCAAGGGACATGAAGCTCAGATTGAATTCGGAATTGCAAAAAATGTCTATTTGGAATTTGATTATTACAATACCAAAGAAATCCGGAAATCCGGAACACAAGATAAAGACCAGAGTATATTTCAGGCGGATTTGAATGTGAAGTTTTGATTTAAGACAATAAAATAGCCGGTAAAAATCCCGTGTACTGTTTACACGGGATTTTTATTTTGTTTGTTAAACTAAGATATTTAAAAACATAGTTCGTCTCTGATGTATTTCTTGCCCCGCTATTCTTTCATTTTTAACAATAAAATAACATTATCCTCAAAAAATACTAATATTTCTATATTATTTTATCAACTAAGAAAAAAATAAATGTTTTTTGCAGATAGTTCAAATTAACGTTTCGAGTTTTTTAAAATACAAAAATATAGCGAAAGGAAATGATAATGGCGGATTTATTATCTGCTGACCAGTTAAATGTTTTTGATTATAAACAATCACAGAAATATGAAAGGCCCAGCCTGTTTAAAATGATGAATGCGTTGGGTGTAAATAATAAATCACCCGACCGTTTCATAGAATCCATTCCTTTTTCTTTAAATGATACCACAGCAGGATCGGAAAGCGAATTGCAGGCGGCTGTCTGTGGTGATGCACAACATGTAGACCTGCCGATTACTATTTTTGAATCCAATTATTTTAAAAATATCATAAAAAAAGCACAAACCGGGGATTCATCACAAAAAGCAGTTGATGCCTTAAGAGATCACTTGAATTCGAATCCCGATAATATATGGGAAAACAGTTGGGTAAGAGTACCAATCAATAAGCTGTCTCTTTATGCAAGACAAATAATGAATTGCGATCTGCTTTTAGATAAAAAACATCCCGAAGGCAAAAGCCGGACAGATATCAGCCAGTTTAAATTCATAAAGAATGGAGTTGAGTTTATCAAAATTCCAATAAGTTATATTTTTAAATTAGCCCTTGCAGATGCCGTGGGAAAATCAAATATTCCTGATATGATAAAAGTTATTGCAGAGCAGATTATGGATCACTTTATCAGTGATAATACTTCTCCTGAAACATACTCATTCCATCCTGTGCATTTAAATAAAAATGATAATTTCGGCGAATCGCTTGCCGGAGAAACTCTTATACGATTTTTATTGTGCCAGTTGCTTATCCGGTATGCAAATAAAGAATTTAACCTGGAAGCATCCGGACAGAAGGCTATGTTTTATTTTTCTCCCCATCCACCGCTTCGGCAAAAAAAACTGAATTCTTTAATTTCCGATTCCTTTTACAGATATCTTTTTATGAGCCCCTGCCTGTCCGGCTGGGACAGAGGAGAAGAAAAGCATAAATATATGGGATTATGCCACAGAACACTTTCCATCAGTCAGCTTAATGCCATAAGCAAACTAAAAGAAGCCGGAATCATAACAAGAAATCTGGTCGTTTTGCCAAGCACGTCAAACATCAGTCTTGCAAACAATGGCACCCATATAAGCCTTGGCAGCAAACACTTAACCGGGCTTTTAAAAGATCCGGCTTCAGGCATCAATGCAAATCAGGAAAAGTACTTCGGTGACCTGGTCATTAAGGTGGTGGAGCACTTTTTACCTTTATTTGCCGGAACTTATTCAGCAGCTCCCTATCGGCTTAATTTCAGCGATTTCCATCCGGAACATGTTCTTGGCTTTTTGCCCCATGAGCTTGATTTTACACATCTTCGCATGATCTGGAGACGCTGGAAAAAGAAAGCGGACATTAGCATGTTCGGTAATCCCGTCACCCCATTCGGCCCGCAATGGCTGGATAGAATGTTAAGCAGGGTATTCAGACTGAAAGGTGATTATATAATCGACTACAGATTAATCGATTATTTTGTATCCGTTTTAAGCACCTGGCAAAGTCCGGCGCTAAACGGAAAAATGGATAGTGAATACTTTCTGAAAGAAGATCTGTCGGCCATGGGAGTGTTTGATAGTGAAATGCCGCTGTATCTTCTCTATCGATTACGTTCTTTCGATAAAATGGGGTTTTCAGGGTTTGAGGGAAGATATTACAGCTTATTTGAAAGTGTGCGTAAAGATATGGGTGAGGCAGCAAATTTACAAATGTTAATTACTGCTCTTGCTTATAAATATATTTTTACAGGCCGGGTAGCGCACGCCCACATTCCAAACGATCCTACAATAGAAAGTGAACGCCGGCAAATCTTTTTTGGAACGGCAATCGGCATTCCCACCTTTTATGTAAAGAACGGAACACGCAACAGATTTCTGACTAAAATCCTGCGTAATACTGAGAATACGCGTTCAAGCAATCGTTACGCCGGATATATCCGTGTACGCAATGATATGTATCGGCAGGCGTTAATCAAAATCATACGAAAAGATGCGGCTGATCTTATTGAGATGATGGATTTAAAGGAAACCATTGATAGTCTTGAAAGACGGATTACTCAGCCTTCAAAATATTCTTCCGCCGGCAGGCTTACGAAGCAAATTTTAGATGATCTTAATGTTTCAAATCCATTGAAAGCAACAGGTGATAAATTTAATAACGCTGCCGAAAAATACTACCGTGGTTCACTGAAAAAGCAGCATATTAATGAAGCATTTGATTTTTTAATAAAATATGTCAGCAAGCTTGATGATTGGCCAACATGGAGAGAAGGATACTATAATAATGCCTTGCTGTTTCTCTTAGATGGTAAAAACGCAGTTAAGTTTCTTGAGTCACAAAAAGAAGCGATAATTAATGAAGACTTATCCAAAGAAATGGCGGAAAAAGTCATTTGGCTTACACTGCTCACCATCCATATGAATAAAAAAAACTATGAAAAGAAAATGAAAACTTATGAACACACTTAACACTTTTTTTCCCCATCAATATATAGAACGCAGCACAGGCCAGGTAGTAACTGAAAAATTGATAAACGACCGGCTGGTTAATTTGATTTATTCCGGTGTGCGGGAAAATGCAGTCTGGCTTTTTAATACATTAACATCTTCAATAATAACCCGGTTGCTTGGCTATCTGCATTTTGATCTGCATTATAAAAAAAATATCATTCGTGTTCTCCTGACAGCCAACTATCTTAATATTGATCTGTCGGAATGCCTGGACAAAGACACGCTCACCGATTTAAGAAAATTATTTGAACGGAAAATCTGTTATTGGAAATACCGCCCCATGAGTTCCAACCGGCATGCAGTTGTTTCTCCGGCTGATGCAAGAATGATAGCAGGTTCATTGGCACAAAATTCTTTATTATTCTTAAAAGATAAGTTTTTCACATACGGAGAACTCCTGGGTGAAGATAAGCAAAACTGGCTTCAGGCGTTTGACAGTGGTGATTTTATGGTTTTTCGGCTTACACCGGATAAATATCACTACAACCATTTTCCGGTTTCAGGAAGAATAGTTGATTTCTACGAAATACCAGGAAATTATCATTCATGTAATCCGGGAGCCGTAGTAAATGTGGTAACGCCATACTCAAAAAACAAACGCATCGTAACAATTATTGATACAGATGTAGAAAATGGCTCACAAGTCGGGCTGGTAGCAATGGTGGAGATTGTTGCATTAATGATCGGGCATATTAAACAATGCTACAGTGAATACGGATACCAATTTCCCCAGCAGCTGATAGCAGGGATGTTTGTAAAAAAGGGACAGCCCAAAAGTGTGTTCAGGCCCGGAAGCTCGGTTGATGTGCTTATGTTTCAAAAAGAAAAAATCTGCATTTCAAAAGATATTGTTCAAAATATGCAAAGGCGGGATGTCAGCAGCAGATATACGGCAAGTTTCCAACAGCCTCTTGTTGAAACCGATGTAGCTGTAAGATCCGATGTCGCAGTAAAAATTGAAGGAAGAAATTCAAATGAATAATTTAATGTTTGCAGGAATAATGTTTATCGTATTTGGCATTGTCCAGATTGTTAGAAATATTCAATACCATGATATTTACAAAATTCATCCGGTAAGCTTTCAAAAGCACTTTGGTAAGAACAGTTTGGTTATCAGGCCGGGAGTTAACATAAAATTGGAAGAAAAAAAATAAAATGAATAATTTACTGTTTGTGGGAGTAATATCTGTAGTATTGGCTATTGTCCTGATTTGGGGATTTAAAATGTTGCCGAATGAAAAATGGCAGATTTTAGGTGCTATACCGCAAAAAAAGACCGAAGATGGCAAATGGATTGGAGAAAATTTTACATATTATGGGATTTTCAATGCAACGGCTATTGGCTTTTCCGTAATTATAATGCTCATTCTGCTCGGTTCCGCAAATGTGCCGCTTTCTTTCATGTTGTGCTTTGTTGTCGCCATTTTGGGTTTATGTGTACCCGCATCTAAAATTGTTGCACGTATAGTAGAAAAAAAATCGTATACGCTGAGTGTAGGCGGCGCTTTTTTTGTCGGAATTATTCTTATGCCATGGATAGCAATTTTTATGAGCGCCGTTTTTAAAAAATGGTGGGGATATCACATTTCAGTAGTACATGTTTTATCGGCAATCCTTATTGCTTATGCTTTTGGAGAAGGCATAGGACGGCTGGCCTGTATCAGCTTCGGCTGTTGTTATGGAAAACCGTTGGATGAACTTTCTCCTTTTTTACGGAAAGTATTTGACAGATACAATTTCATCTACACAGGGAAAACAAAAAAAATTGCCTACGCAAGTTGTCTTGACGGTAAAAAGATAGCGCCGGTTCAGGCCATAACATGCATAATATGCTGCCTGTCCGGAATTATCGGTATTTATCTTTATCTTGAAGGCTATCCTCAGGCGGCGTTTATCGAAACACTTGCCGTTACTCAGATCTGGCGCTTTTTATCCGAATTTTTAAGAGCGGATTACAGAGGCGATAAAAAAATATCCTCATATCAGATTATGGCCTTTATTTCCTTTTTTTATGGTACGCTGATAATATTCTTTATCCCGTTTATCCAATTTACCAATACCGATATCATGTCCGGAATGTCTCTTATCTGGACGCCATCTATAATTTTATTTATTCAGGGGATCTGGTGGTTTACTTTTTTTAATTGCGGCCGAAGCCGTGTTACGGGTGCAACTATGACCTTTTATGTGCATAACGACAAAATATAAATTATATGGAGGAATAAAATGCAAAATCATAAAGCGCCGGTATGGAAACTGTTGCAGTCTGTTCTCAGTAATCACAATTTAAACGAATCGGATATGGAACGAATTGATGAAATTCACAGAATCGCTGTTTGTAAGGCTGAGCAGACTGCCGAGCATTGCGATAAATGGAGTGATGCCTATGAAGCAGCATTGTTAAAGGAAATACAAGTACGCCAACCTCAGATTCAACTGATTCTGAAATATGCGGCGGAAAGGGGCATTACGGCCTAATGAGCTGAATATATTAAAACATTTATAGATCTGTTTCAGGTCAGGCAATAAGGAATCCTCAATGGAAATTACATTCAGTATTATAATAGTGATTATTATGGCCTATATAGCAAGCAGGAAAGGATACAACCCATGGCTGTGGATTCTTGCAGGAGGTATTCCCGGGTTCATCATTCTTTTATGCATGCCTTCAGCCGCAGCATCTGATATTAATGAAGCTATAAGGAGAAGAAGGCGCATAGCAGGAAACACAGTAGGCGGTTTGATTGGGGGCGGGGTAATAGCGGTTATAATCGGATTCAAGATTATAGCTTAATGACCACTGATTGAATACAATCTGTAAAAGCACCGGACAGGAAAGAGACTGCATATGGCAAATCGCAAGAAAAAAAATTTTGTGCTGGATACCAATGTTATTTTGCATGACAGCAGTTGTTTTTATAACTTTGACGGGCACAATGTAGTGATTCCTATTATGGTAATAGAAGAATTGGATAGTTTCAAACGCGGAAAAGAGACAATCCATTGCAATGCCCGTGAATTTCTGCGTGAGCTGGATACGCTGTCAGGCGATAAGTTATTTAATGGAGGTATTTCTATAGGCGCCGGAAAAGGCAAGGTCAGTATACATCTTGGCTGTGAATTTCATGAAAAACTGAAATTGAATTTTTCAATCGGAAAATCCGACCATCAAATTTTAAATGTTGCCTACCATATAGCTGAAAATACATCTTTTGAACAAACAATATTTGTTACTAAAGATGTGAATTTGCGCATGAAAGCAAAATCTATAGGGCTGAAATCAGAAGACTATACTTCGGATCATGTAAAAAATATTGCTGAAATATATAAGGGCTGCCGTTTGCTGGAAGGTCTTCCATCAGAAACAATCGAACAACTCTATCAATCTCCTTTCGAGGCTGAACTGCCTGAAGATGAACAATACAATAATTTTATTCCAAATGAATACTTAATTATGAAAAACGGCAGCAAATCCGGTTTAGGAGTATTTGCTCCGGGTAACGGTAAAATCAGGAGGGTTGAAAGCAGATTTTGTTCAGGTATAAGACCCCGCAACGCTGAACAATCCTTCGCATTTGATGCATTGATGAATTGCGATATACCACTTGTTACCCTGTCCGGAAAAGCAGGAACCGGAAAAACTTTATTGGCGCTGGCAGCAGCACTTGAAAGCAAAAAGTATTACAGGCAAATTCTTTTAGCGCGACCGGCTGTGCCTTTAAGCAATAAGGATATAGGATATTTGCCGGGTGATATAAAAAGTAAACTGGACCCTTATATGCAGCCTCTGTTTGACAATCTGTCGGTAATTGAGAACCGCTCCAACTCAGATATAAATCGGAAAATACAAACCAGGGAGCTTTTGGATTCGGAAAAAATCGTCATAACTCCGCTTTCATATATACGCGGCAGGAGCATTGTTAAAGTTTTTTTTATCGTTGATGAAGCGCAAAACCTTACTCCGCACGAAGTCAAAACAATCATAACAAGAGCAGGAGAAGGCACAAAAATTGTTCTTACAGGAGATATTTTCCAAATAGATCATCCTTATCTGGACAGCCAGTCCAATGGCTTAAGCTATCTTATTGAGCGGATGAAAGGACAGAAACTTTATGCCCATGTGAACCTTGAAAAAGGGGAGAGATCCGAACTCTCCGAGCTTGCCATTTCATTACTATAAACAATACTGAATTTTTTCATATATCCGAGATATAATCAAAAGTTGTGTTTAGGGAGATAGGTGGTGTATCCATCGGTTGATTGTTACCGAGGCAATTAACCGACCAAAAAAAAGGAAAGGATACACACACCATGAATAACGATAATGTAATTATAATTAAAAAGCC
>NZ_JBAMMY010000237.1:0-33562 GCF_051233685.1 Desulfobacterium sp. N47 | reverse complement strand
AGGCAAGAAATTAAAAACTATTTTGAATTATATAACTATGAACGGCCGCATCAAAAACTTGACAAAAAAACACCGGATATGGTCTACTGGGAAACATTTCCCAGGAAAGAGGCAGCAGCTTGAATAAGCAGTTTATCACTTAAAAAAAGCATTTTGCTGTTCAAACAATCCCGACCACCGCTATCTGAGGTGGTCTTCTTTGAGAGGTCATAGCGGGAATTAAGCATCTCCATGTGCTGTTTGGCCCGCTCGGCTTTCACTGCCATACGCGAGGCTTTGATTTGGTCGAAGGTGACATCCTGGTTAGTAGGACCATAGCTGGAAACAACCTTTTCCTGCTGTGCAGAAACAACAACAGTGGCAACCCCAGCGACTAAAATAACGCAGATTAAGACTAACATAAAACTGTACTTCTTTTGTCGGTTCATTTCATAGTTCTCCTTTATTTGTTGTTAATGTTGTTTGAAGTCTTTTACCCCAAAGACCTCATGCCTTAAGTAGTTTTATTGGTACTGTATCAGGAACGTATTTTCTTTTTTCGAAAGAAAAAATGAAAAACCCAAACCAAAATTCCGATTACAACGATCATGACCATGCTCTCAAGCTCATAGTTCTTCACTGTTCCAATAACGGACTCAAGCGATAACATAAATTATCCATAACAATTGTCCCGCATCAAACGATTTCCGTAGGCAAAAGGCTGTATATCGGGTGGTCGGCATGTGTTTGTTTGGTCATGATTTCTCCTTACGAATTGGATTTACTTGGAAGACCTGAGTAGGTAACCAGGTCATTGGATAATCATTACCGATTGTCGAAAATCAGGATTTGTGAGTGGTTAAGTTATGCATAGCCTTAATAATATCAAGAATCGCCTCGTGTATTCCCTCGGCTGATGAATGTGATTCTGTTGTTTCCTTGTTCCCGGCATGAACCTTAGCCTTGAGTTCCTGCAATTTTTGAGCATGTTTTTCAAACTGGATGCGATGTTCTTCTTTCAGGTCATTGATATGCTCGGCATTAATTTTTTTGACAAGTTCATCGGCTTCTGCCATTAATTGTTCTATAGTTTTTGATTTTAAGCTTGTTGTCATAAATTTTCCTTTCCGTTTTAATTTTCTTTGTATTTGAAAGCAATGCAGGTTGACTTAAAGAATATATAACTCGCATATTTTACGGTAATGATGCCCATATATTGAAAGTGTTTCGGTTGTCCGTTTTGCAAATCAGACAAAAAAGCGGGAAATGTCAATTCCGTTTCGTCAAGAACAAGATGGTCCACTTCCTTAAACTCATCAGGTTCGGAAGTAAAAAGCGGCCCTCCGGCAACTACTTTTAAGTTCAAAGCTTTACAGCAGGCGATGATTTGTTTCGCAGATTCCCGCTGAACCGCCATGCCTCCGATAAAGACCATATCCGCCCATAGAAGGTCCTTTATCCTTAAGACTGTCCACATTTACGTCCACAAGGCGTTTGTACCATTTGTCCGGCAAAAGGGATGCTACGGTAAGCAGGCCAAGCGGAGGAAAGGCGGCTTTTTTTCCGATAAAACTTAAAGCGAAAGTAAAAGACCAAAAGGTATCCGGAAATTTTGGATAAATTAGAAGTACGTTCATATCGGCATTCTCCTTTCCGTAATCCCGGTGGCCTTTTTGATCTTATATTTCACCTGGTGCAACTTGCCTTCTGCGTTGTTTTTTATGCTTGATTTCATAGCATTTTTCCTGTTTCTCATTAAATGGTTTGTTGCAATACATGGCATTTCACCGATATGTACTTCGTAAATATGTTGCGTTCATGTTATTACTTAATTGTAATACGCTGTTTACTTTGGCTATAATTATCTATTTTGTAAATAGGTGTATAGGTTCATTTTGCCTGGGAGATTTTCCTGTTTTAAGGAATTTTAGTTAATAAAAATTATTGACTTGTAAGAAGACAATCAACATACATATGTGGATAAGTTACGTACCTTTCATTCAAGCCGAATGAACAGTTCCCGGGTAAGTTTCGACACTTATCTGAAATAACTTGATAAAATCATCTAAACTTCCTCAATCATCTCCGGGTGCAAAACGGTATAAAACATACTTTCACAGGGCTCTTTAAGAAGGGTCATCGCCCCGCTAAGCACCTTGTAACATTCCGAATTAAGATGGGTCATAAGGTTTTCCTTGGTATCCCATTCTTCAAGAAGCAAGAATCGGTTTTCATCCTCAATACTCCGGCAGAAGTCACAGCGCAAACATCCCATCTCCATTCTTATGGAACAGATCAGGGAAGAAAGCGCTTGTGTCAGCTCCATTCGCTTCTCAGAAAGGGCATTCATTCGTATGATTACAAGATTCATGTAAATATAACAGCAAATAGTCTGCCAATAACCGATAGTAAATAAAAATATTTTATTAGTCGTTTAATTACTGTATGTTATATTGATAAGACCAACCAGTATGAAAGTATTAAATGATTCGTTTGACCTCAATATTTGGTAGAAACCCATCATATTGAGAGATGATTTGAAAAATAGAGACAGGACTATTCAAGTCAATCAATTTTGCCGGCAAATATGCTCACCTCTACCGAGTGATCCCGATGGTCGTCAATTAGGGTAATCGTTTTATCATGTTGAAGGGCACCGTCAACGGTCACACTTGTTTCGCCATCACCAATCTGTCTGTTCATAACGGCGATGTGGTAGACAGTTTCCCTATACCGGTAGTGCACCGTGAAGCCCTCCCAATCTGCCGGGAATAGTGGTTCGATACTCAGTTTATCCACCTCCAGTTTCAAACCAAGGAGTGATTCCAGGATCAGCCGGTACATCCAGCCGGCTGAACCGGTGTACCAAGTCCATCCGCCACGGCCGGTGTGAGGCGAGAGCGCATAAACATCAGCAGCAACAACATATGGTTCAACTTTGTATGTCGCAACCGACTCAGGAGATCTCGCATGGTTTATCGGATTGAGCATGGTCATAAGTTCCCAGGCGCGCCGGCTGTCACCCAATTGAGCGAAGGCCATGGCCAACCAGATCGCCCCATGTGTGTATTGCCCGCCATTCTCACGTACTCCGGGTACGTATCCCTTTATGTAGCCCGGATTCAAATCAGACTTGTCAAAGGGCGGGTCCAGGAGTTGGATCAGCGCCAGCTCATGGTGAATAAGGTGCTGATCAGCCGCCGCCATGGCAATATTTGCGTGTTTGGTATCACCAGCACCGGAAAGAACAGACCAGCTTTGCGCAATCGAATCAATCCGGCATTCCGGGTTGCTCATCGACCCAAGCGGCGAACCGTCGTCGAAGTAAGCGCGGCGATACCACCCACCATCCCATCCATGCTGCTCTATGTTCCGGCTCAAGAGAGCCGCTTCTGCTTCGCATTGATCGGCGAAGGACAGATCGCCACGTCTGCGGGCAATCTCTATAAATTGCATTAGCACAGAATAAAGGAAAAAGCCCAGCCATACGCTTTCTCCTTTCCCCTCTATTCCCACCATGTTCATGCCGTCATTCCAGTCGCCTGAACCCATTAGCGGCAATCCATGCTCGCCATAGGTGAGACCTCTCAATATAGCTTTTACGCAATGATCATACAAACCGGCCGATTCCTGGGACCGGCCGGGCAGATCGTAATAGGAATCCTCATTTGCATTTATCGGATGACCCTGAAGATAGTGGATGTTCTCATCCAATACACCGTAATCCCCGGTGCTTCGGACGTAGCGGCACATCACAAACGGCAGCCAGAGGTAATCGTCGGAACATTGAGTGCGCACCCCACGGCCAACAGGAGGATGCCACCAGTGCTGTACATCACCCTCGGTAAATTGACGGCCTGCCGCAAGAAGGAGGTGTTCGCGCACAAGGTGCGGTTCGGTGTGGATGAGCGCCATCACGTCCTGCAATTGATCCCGAAAGCCGAAAGCACCGCCGGACTGGTAATAGCCGCTGCGCGCCCACAAGCGACATGCAAGCGTTTGATAAAGGAGCCATCCGTTTGCGAGCACGTTGAGCGCCTGGTCAGGTGTTTCTACGTTCACCGCGCCGAGTGTGTGTAGCCAGTATTGCCAGACTTTTTCGAGCGCCTGGTGCGACGCAGCAGTTCCGCGGAAGCGACGGACCAGGTTGCCGGCGTCATCGGAGTCTCGCCCTAAGCCGAGTCTGAAGACTATTTCACGTTCCTGCCCGGCGGCCAGTTCAAAGGAAACCTGAATCGCGGCACAGGGGTCCAGGGCAGCCCCCACCCTACCGGAGAGACGCACCCGGGTCATCGCAGCCGGACTGGCGAGCGTGCCGTTGCGCCCCAGAAATTCAGTCCGGTCACCGCTTACCGTCCGGTTCGTTTCGTCAACGTCGAAAAAGGCGGTCCGGTCGGGAAACTCAGTATTGTAAGGGTTTCTTGCGAAAAATGCTCCGCTGTTCGCATCAATTTCGGTAATTACATGCATGGACGATTTGGACCGCAGATCTCCCAGAACCCATTCCGCATATCCGGTAACAGAGAGCCGGCGTGATCTGTCCGACTCGTTTTTTACCTTCAAGACCGTAAACTTGATTGATGCATCCATGGCAACGTAAACCCATACCTCGGAGCGGATACCGCGTTCTGTATGCTCGAAGACGCTATAGCCGAATCCGTGCCTAATAACATATGGCATTACCCCACACCTTGGTAGCGGCATGGGAGACCAGAAATGGCCGCGCTCTTCATCACGGAGGTAGAATGCTTCGCCGCTGACATCACTCACGGGATCGTTATACCAGGGAGTTATGCGGAACTCATGGGCATTCTCGGCCCAGGTATAGGCAGAACCGCTTTCCGAGATGACGGTTCCGAATTTCGGATTCGCCAGAATATTCACCCATGGCGCCGGTGTAACCTGATCATGCGTTGTTGTAATGATGTACTCGCGGCCATCAGGTGTGAATCCGCCGAGTCCGTTGAAAAACAACAGATCGTGGCGAGGCATGGCTGGAACTACCGGTGGAGCGCCACGGTGAGTCCGGGTCGGAGTGAGAGTCGGTACAGTCGATTCCACCAGAGCTATGCTTCTTGGTTTGATCTGGTCCGAAAGCATCCCCCGGCTGTCGGTTACGATTGCACGGGCGACTGTTTGGAGCAGTATACGTTCCTCGCTCGATATCTGATCAGCAGGCCTTACGAAAATGCCGCCCGGTTGATCCGTTAAATGGGTTCCGACACCTGCGGCAATGAGTCCCATGATTTGTTCATGTAGTTGCTGCCGGTAACCGGCGTGATCTTCGTTCCAGATCACCAGATCCACAGCCAGCCCCTTTAAACGCCAGTATGTATGGGCCTGTATGAGTTGACGCACCAGGTCAATATTGGCCGGATCTTCAATCCGCAATAGTACGATAGGTAAATCTCCGGAAATAGCATAACCCCAGAGACCGGATTGCCCACGATGATTCTTGATGATGACACTCGCGTCGGCACGCAGGGAAGCATTGGCATAGATCACCGAACCGGCGAGGTTTCCGTAGAGTTGGGCGTCGGCTTCCGTGGCATTGATCTGTCGCAAAAAGACATCGCTGTGTGTCCACGCCAGATCGAAGACTCGATCCGCGAGACGCCGATCCTGATATTTCTCTACCAGGCTTAAGGCTGCATCGCGGGTTTCGCCGATTCCGGAGACAATATTGACCATTGCCGTTTCTTCCGCATCGAGCGTTATTCGGTAACGGATCGAGACGATAGGATCTAATACGGAGCCATCGCTGCCGGAGAGGGCTGATAAATCACCCATCGCTTGCGGGTTGGCAACAGTATTCCCGCGGCCGATGAACCGCAAGCGGTCAGTCTCATAAGAGATTTCTCCAATGTCAGCACCGTGCACAGCCATCAAATGGAACAACGAGGGAGTGATCTCTCCCTGGGAGCGGGGCCTGCGAGTGCAGAGAATTGCACGTTGCCGGCTAAGTATCTCGGTCTGAACAAAGAGATTACTAAACGCCGGATGTAGCGCATCTGCGGCTGGTGAGGCGAGCACGACCTCAGCATAACTTGTGATATCTATGGATCTGCGCTTCCCGGAACGGTTGATGATGGTGATGCGACGCAGCTCGATGTCATCCTCGGGCGAAACGGCAATTTCAGTATGCGTGTCAATGTCATAGATACGGCAACGAAACTCCGCTTTCGCTTCTGAGAATATCGTTTCATACTTATCCGCTTGTTTGAGTGCCGGCTGATAGGCCGTTGACCAGAAATCTCCGGTCTCCACGTCCCGGAGGTAACAGAAGGATCCCCAATTATCACAGGTGCTGTCTTCGCGCCATCGGGTGACGGCCACGTCTTTCCATCGACTGTAACCGCCGCCGGCGTTCGTGACCATCATGTGGTATTTGCCGTTTGATAACAGGTGAACTTCAGGTTTCGGCGTATTAGGACTGCCGAACACGCGTATAGGTGTCTCCGCGCCCATTAATTCTGTGAGATGTTCTGGAAGCTCGGCGGTATGCACATAGAACACCGTGGCCTTGGGGATTCGCTCCTGGAGCAAAAGCATGGTTGCCTGAAACATGGGTTCCGACTCAAATCGTTTCTGCATCGGACGGTTTAGGAGCGCATGGGCCAGAGAGAGGAAACTCATGCCCTGATGATGCGCCATGAAAGACCGGACCACAGCGCTTGATTGTCCGCGCGACAGACGCGAAGGAGTGAAGTCGATTGCCTCATAGAAGCCATACTTTCCGGCAAAGCCATCAGTCGCGAGTCGCTCGAGATTCAGACATGCCTCTTCGGGTGCTATCATCAGCGCCAGTGCCGTAGCATAGGGTGAAATAACCAGATCATCGGCGAGCCCGCGTTTGAGACCCAGGCCGGGTATGCCAAAGGCGCGATACTGGTAGTTGAGATGAACGTCGATTGCATTGTAGCCGGATTCCGAACTGCCCCAGGGCACCCCGCGTTTCCTTCCATACTCAATCTGCCGGGCTACCGCCGCCTTACAGGTCTGGTCGAGCAGTGTGTGTTCGTATGTCGGCATCACCAAAAGCGGCATGAGGTATTCAAACATGGAACCGCTCCAAGAAAGCAGTATCTGCTCTCCACCGGCAGTGGTCAGCAAACGTCCCAGAGCAAACCAGCTCTCCTGGGGCAGTTGTCCCTGCGCAATTGCTATGAAACTGCAAAATCTTGCTTCGGAAGCCAGCAGATCGTAGTAACTTGTGTCCCGCCGGCGTTCGCCAACGTTGTAGCCGATGGCCAGCAAATTGCACGCCTCGTCGAACAGAAAGTCATATTTCATACGGGAAAGTTCGTCGATTTTTCGTGCCAGCTCTTCGATAGCCCTGATTCTTTCTCCGGCACGTTTGACCGCATCCGTCCAAGGGCTTATGCCATACACCCCTACGTCAAGGTTGGCCAATTGGCGCAGTGTCGGAATTTCATCGAAATCCGGGATCTCGCTGAGCATGTCCGGCGATGATGTCCAGGCCGTGAGAAACATCAGCTCATCAAGGGCGGTCCGGCATTGCCCGGCAAGGGCAAGCGCCCACCACTGTCCCTGGCCATCGGGTTCTGTATTGAAAGTATTGACACCGGTGACCATTTCAGCAGCGGATGTTGCCAACTGGTCAAGGCACAGTCGCACACCAGCAAGCGTGGTTGGAGGGGAATCGATTGCCTGCTTCAGCAATTTATTTAGTTGCATGAGTTGGTCCGAAACGGTTTTGCCGTCCATGTCCCGAATGATACGAACAGTGTCTCTGATTCCCTCAAACAGTCGCGATCCCAGAATCGGGTCATCGGGTAGTGCGAGCAGACCCTGCCGCAATGTCAGCAGGTGGCCGGCAAGGTTTCCGCTGTCCACGGTAGAGATGTAGACAGGTTCCAGCGGTTGCAGGGATTGCGTGTCGTACCAGTTATAGAAATGGCCTCGGTGACGCTCCATTGCTTCCATCGTATGGAGTGCATTTGCGGTACGTTCAATGAGTTGTCCCGCAGGGATATAGCCGAAGTCGTAGGCGGACAAATTTGCAAGAAGGGACAGACCCATGTTAGTCGGCGACGTGCGATGCGCAATTCCGGCAAAGGGGTACTCCTGAAAATTGTCAGGGGGCAGCCAATTGTCTTCCAGACTGACGAAGGTTTCAAAAAACGCCCAGGTTCTGCGTGAAAGCTTCCGGAGAAATGTGATCTGGTCTGCCGTCAGCTTTGCTTCACGACGAGCAAGCGGCCGGCTGATCCACCAGGCGACAACAGGGGAGACAAACCAGAGTCCCAGTATAGGTCCCGCCACCGCCAATGCTTCCGGCTTTGAAAACGTCAGATTAATAACTGCGGCGCAGGCAAGAACGGGGGCGATCCACATTGACCGGTAAAAAGAACCAAGGTCAGTATGATCACTGCCATACCGTTTATCTGATATGCTCCATTCGAGAAGCCGCTTATGGGTGACAAGCATCCGCCAGCACGTGCGCAAAATAGCATCAAGACTGAAAAACGCCTCGTATGGAAGGCAGATGAGCGTGAATGCCGCCTGAGCAAAGCCACGACCGGCTGAGTGCAGGTTTGCAGCAAGATGTTGGCCCAGAAGCACATCATCCGGCTTTCGAAAAGCTTGCAGGAGATAGGCAATCAGAGAAGGAATCAGGATGATTCCGAGCACCGATAGAGTCCAAAACAAGGCCGCCGGTGAGACCTTCCAGCCCAGCAGTAAAAAAAGTGTCAACGCCGCCGGTACGAGACTGCGCCGCAGATTGTCAAATATCTTCCATTGGGACAGCCATGAGAGCGGATTCTTTTGATGACGCGCATCGGAGCCCGGAACTCTCGGCAATAACCATCGCAACAGCTGCCAATCACCGCGAATCCAGCGATGCCTCCGGCTCACATCCGTATCGTAGCGATGAGGATATTCCTCATATAACATTACATCACTCAACAGGCCCGACCGCGCATAACACCCTTCCAGAAGATCGTGGCTGAGAATCCGGTTCTCGGGAAAACGTCCTTTTAGAGTACGCTCGAAGGCATCAACCTCGTAAATGCCTTTGCCGATGAACGAGCCTTCGCCAAACAGGTCCTGGTAAACATCGGAAACAGCGCGCGTATAGGGATCGATACCGGGTTCGCTTCCGCACATTGCTGCATATCGCGAACGATTCATGCCGGGCAGGCTTACCGCCACCCGTGGCTGAAGAATACCGTATCCCTCGCAGACACGCTGCTTGTCTTCGTCGTACCGCGCACGATTCAGCGGGTGCGCCATGGCGCCCACAAACTGCCACGCCGCATCGCGCGGCAACTGTGTATCCATGTCCAGAGTAATCACATACGTTATGCTCGATAAGACTGATGTGTTACCAATGACAAGAGAAAACCGATCCCTGGCATTTTCCCTGCCACGCAAAAGAGCATTCAATTCCGATAGTTTTCCACGTTTGCGCTCGTAACCCATCCATATCCGCTCCTTAGAATTTAATCTACGAGGGCGATGGAAAAGGAAGAATGTGTCGCCCTGGGAGTAATCGTACTTGATATTCAGCTCTTCGATCCTTTGCCGGGCAAGCTGCAACAGCAGTTCGTCCTCAGGAAGCGTTTCCTCCTGTGCATCCCGAAAATCCGTCAACAGACCAAAGTGCAGATTAACGTCCCGGTTTGCAAGGTACCTGACTTCAAGCGCCTCTATCAGATCCTCTATATTCTGCGTGTTGGTGAGCATCGTAGGAACCACGACCAACGTGCGGCATTCCGGCGGTATCCCTTTGGAAAAGTCCATGCGCGGCAATGTATAGGGTGTTGCAAGCAGCGTCGCCAGCCAATTCACCAGGGCAACAGCAAACTGGCTTACGCATAGAGCTGAGAGAAGCCCAATGGCAGCAATTGCCCATCCCTGCAAGGCACCGACATGCGCCTTTGCCATCAAACCCACGGCGAAGATTACCGTCATCAGTATGATTGTTCCCAGATAGAGGAGCAAAGGAAATCGGCGGCTCCATCTTTGCAGATGTTCAAAAAGGGAAAGGCGTACTTCCAGCACCTGTTCGATTTGGGGCAATCCCTTGTCGATCAGGTAAAATCCGACATGTGCAGCACAATCATCGCCGTTGTTCCCGTCCGCACCCTTCTGCGCCAGCTCGATTGCTTTATGCGCCACCTCGCTCTCGGAAAAGCGGCTGTGTTTCGCTATCTTTTCAACGACATGGCGGTAACGGTCACGGGTGGGAAAATCCATTTTGCTGTAAATGCTGCATGGATCCTTGCGCAGAGTCTGGTCGACAATGCTCATCGATTCGACGAACTCTTTCCAGTCCATCGCACCCAAAAAACGAAGGCTGCCGATGCTGTTACTCATAGATACCTGATCGGCAGCCTGCTGCTGGTTCTCTGCATGTATCAGTTGCTGGATCGTCTGGCCGCACTCGGACAGCCGCTGCTCAAGCCAGGTAAGCGGCAATGACAAAGCCGGCCCCTGCCCCTGCAAACGGCGCGTCATTTCTGCGATAAACGAGCCAACCAGCGGCGGGTTCGATCGCGCCATGTCTGCGATCACCAGAATCAGGCTTTTCGGGTCCTTCGCTGCACTCTCCGTCATCTGGTCTGCCCAATAATCGGCCAGATTGCGGTCGATTCTATCGGTAGCTATCCGGGCAGCGACACGCCGGAGATTTTCGATCAGGGCCAGGCGCAGCATTATGGGTATTGCCCATAATTCGCCTAAGTTCAGTGCGGTTACACTCTGGTAGGCTGAGGCAAATCTGCTGAGAATCTCCGGATCCACCCGACCATCGCCATGGGAGACCATTTCCAGGGCAATGTCATAGACGCGCGGCAGAGCAGCTGATGGGCCATTTATTAAGCGGGGGAGTTCCCGACTGTACCCTTTAGGCAAATGCCTCCTGGCGGTGCGAATCTGATCTTCAATCAAATAGAAGTTGTCGAGCATCCATTCCCCGGCCGGAGTAATCCGACGGTTTGCCTTTACCGCCTCCGTCAGCAAATTATGTACGCCGATCAGGATGCCTTCATTCTCGGCCAGTCGTGTCAGAAGTCGATCCTGAGCGTTTCCGGGACTTAAAGTATGTGAGTCTGCGAGTGTCTTGCCATGCTGCTCCATTTGATCGGCGCTGAATAACTCCGCCCGTAGAGGTGGCTCAACGCAGGCAAGCTTTTGTGACAAATCGTTGCCGCGAAGGCTTGTCCACACATGAGACAGGTTTTCGAAAATAGTTTTGGCGATGAACTTCACTTTTTAAACCTCCGGATTATTGAGGGAAAATAGCTGCAAAGAAGTTGTAACGGCGGCGGCTTTTTATAACTCCTTAAAAAAATGTCCGTCTGTATAATCGATCAAAAGGGAAAATTAAAGGTTCACCAAAACATCAATACGGACTTTGAACTACTTTTTGAAATCGTTTTCCCTCTTGAATATGCATTATACATGAAAGCTATCCAAGGGGGCAAAACAAAAAGGGAATATATTTGAATTAGATATATCCCCTACCGGAAAGCCCCTCACTATAGATCAGAATCCCGGCATTCAGTTAAATTTTGACCAATAATCATAGTTTTTTATTGGAGTTTTTATTGCTATGTCCAAAACCTCTCTTATTCTTGATACAGGTTCTATTAATGCAAAATCCGAACTGTTGGAAGCTATCAAAACTCCTAGCAATTTTATATTACCTGCAGCACTGATTACAGGACTTCCGCTATTTCCTGGAAAGGCTTTTATGTCTAACATGCTGCATCTTCCATTTGCAAATTTCTTATTGTCGATTTTTATAAATTCTTCACCTGTAACCATTGCTATAATACCGAACCTACCCATAGGTCTTTGTTCTCTTAATTGAAAGCCGGTATCTCCCGGGAAGCCAAATGCCACAACTTGCTCCGGCGGCAATGCATCTTTAACCGGCAGTTGATTAACTTTCGAATTATCCGGTTCATATATAAAAGCTCCGAAGCTGCTCGAAAAATCGCCTTCTATTACCGGAATCGGCAATTTGATTACTACAACATCAACTGCGTCGATTTTATCATTGCCGTTATCCGGATGAAAAATCCAATTTTTTCTGGGTAATTTCAGCAGGAGAATTGCGCTTTTTTTAGTAACTTCATTAAATATATTTACACGCGCATGTAAATCATGATCGGTATCCACCACATGTCTTGCCGTAACCAGAAATAAACTATTGCCGCTGTAAACAAAGAAGCCTGTTCCATCAGGATTATTAGTAGTAACAGATTTATTATTACCCTCTGTCAGAGTTTCTTTAAAATATTCTAGTCTAATCACTGTCCTACCTATCTTAGCATAGAATGATTCCTGATTATCCCCGGCAATTGCATTACCAATTAATCCGATTACAAGTAAATATATTACGATAGCTATTCTTGCCATTTATTACCTCATTTTATATAATTATTAACCACTGTGAGTTTGTGCTATGCCTTTATCTAAAGTGGCTTACGCCCCTGAATTACTCTGACCAGTACAACGATAATGGCAATGATAAACAGTATATGAATAAAATTACCCATCGTATAACCACTCACCAGTCCCAACAGCCACAAAATTATAAGTATTACAGCAATAGTCCACAAAATGTGATTCTCCTTTCTGACAGCCGGATTATTGTAGCGTAAAATGTTTTTCTTGCTCTACCCGGCAGTCTTTTCATAGTAGAATAAACTATTTGTCATTATAGTTTCTATCCTGTTTATCTTCCATCCATCCTTCATGTTTTCCATGTTGAGATTTAGATTGTTGCGGCGCATTCCGGTATTGTGGTTCAGCCTCTTCCTTCCTTCTTTCAGGTTTTCCATATCGAGATTTAGATTGTTGCGGCGCATCCCGGTATTGTGGTTGTGAGTGCTGTTGTTGGACCTCACGGGCTTGTGGTCGGAATTGTGGTTGTGCTGCCTCCCTGTGTTGTGGTTGCATCTCTCTTTGTTTAGGTTGCACCTCACGATTTTGTTGCCGGGACTGCGTTCCGGACTTTAAACCTTGGACGCCCCAGGAATTTTGCTTCTCCCAATGCCTGCTTTTTTCCCAGTTGTTCCAGTTCTGTTGCACCTGTTGATGGGGTATTCGCTGGTAGTTCCATTGGTGCCCTTTCCAACGACGCTCCCTGTAGTCATTCCTCCAACCTGACGGTATCTCTCTGTAAAAAGACGGTACGCTTTGATAGTAGGCCCAACCTGAGCTATAGCTCTGCGAGCGATACCATCGTCCTTGCCACGGACGCCACCACCAGCCATTGTAGAAAAAGATGTCTACATCAATGTCCGGAACAGCATAGACATAACTCTCAGGTATAACTACCACTTCCGGAGGTGAGGCAAATATGATGGGTGGAGGCAGAGGAATGCTGACGCCAACATCTACCCTTCCCATCGCCATTGTTGTAATTGGGGCTGCAATTATCAACGGTAAAAGTATTATTCCTAAAAGTAATTTTTTCATTTTGTCGCCTCATCTATAAAAGTAGAACATACTGTTATTATAGCATGTTCTACTTTTGTTGATCATCATTATTTTTTCATCATTCTCTTTGACGGTTTTTTCTTACCCATTTCCATATTCATCATCTTGTGCATTTTCTGCATTTTCTTAAACTGATCATCCGTCAAAATAGTCCGTATTTCTTTCATGGCTTTTAACATTTCAATATGATGGGCTGTTCTTATCTCTTCATTTTTTTTCACTGCAGAGTCGGCCTTCTCTATGTCAAAATCTTTCACATCCATTATTTCCATAAGATTAATTTCTGAAATCTTCAGGTCAGCTTTATATTGAGCCTGCTTTTTTTGCATTTCTCTATGTATAGGCTTTATTTTCATCAGCTGATCATCGGTAAGTCCCATGTTATCTGCATGTTCGATGCAATTGTCCATCATTTCGCCCATCTTGTCCATATGGCCCATTCCCATCATATGTTCATGGCCTTCCCGATGCTCCTTCATGGACATATCCGTCATTTGTGAAAAAGCCGGCAAAGGCACGCTGGTCAAGAGCAGAGCGACAACCGCTATCATCATTAGTGATAGTCTAAAAAAAGTTTTCATTTGTCCGTTCTCCTTTTATTGTTGTTACTGTTGTTTTTTGAACTCATTTACTTCGAAGACCCAACTACTATTTCACGATCAGATCATTCTTTACGGACTTGACTCCATCGACGCTCCTTACGATTTCACTTGCTTTATCGACGGCTTTTTGAGAATTGACGAAACCGCTCAATTGAACGGTGCCCTGGTAAGTCTCGACACTGATCTGAAATGACTTGAGAAAATCATCTGCTCCAAGCAAAGATTTTACCTTGGTCGTGATGACCGAATCGTCAACGTATTGACCTGCGCTTTCATGTGTGCGTGTAGATGCGCAGGCTGTAAAGGTGGCGATCATAATAATAAGCACTAAAAATTGTATAACAATATTTTTCTTTTTCATAACGTTTACTCCTTTGTTTAAGTTTGATTGTGAAATGGTTTATTACGAGTCCTTTTCTATTATTTCTTTGGCTTTATCTGACGGGAGAGCTAATGGCTAATCCAATTCCGATTCTATTTCGTCAAATGTATCCTCGATGCTGTATAGAAGTTTGTCAGCCTGTGCAAGATGCCAGTCAGCTATGTTCTCCTGAATAATTTTATACTGACTTCGGAGCTTCTCGCCATGCCGGAGAAGCACCTCTCTGAGCTGCGTTCCATCAAGACGATAAAGAAGCTTATCCAACTGCCCCACTATTTCGTATAGTGAAGGATCCCGACTCACCAAACCCGGATCAATAAATCCTAAATTTCGCGCCAGTTTAGGGTAAACCCCTTTCAGATTTTTTTGATAATAAGGACGTACGGTAACAGTCAGTTGCATATACTTGCTCATGGTTTAACTCCTTAAAACTCCAATTGATCAGTTTGTCGCAGACAGCGCTCTTTTTAGCTGAGGCAGCAAAAGAAAGATTTGCATTGGCAAAAAAGATGGTGCATAAAAACGCCACCATCACAACAACAAGTGTAGCTGGAAAAGAAACTTGATAAGCCTTTTGTTTCATGATCTGTTCTCCTTACAAATTTAATCTTCAGCGCTTGCATGCTCTGAAGAGGTTATAAACCAAATTATTCAACTTTTACACATTCGAGCAGCGATACCTTTCTTTCCTAACGCCGTTCATCATGTTCTCCGCCCCTGTCATGACCTTCGCCATGACCTCTGCCTCTTCGACCCCAGCCATCTTCCCAGCCAACAAAACATCCTCCAAGAGATACAAGCAGCATCACAAAAACAATTGCCAGTATAATTGTTCTCTTCATCGTCTCCTCCTTTGTTGATAAGAAATTGTCTGTTTGTTTATAAGACAATAAAGTTAAAAAACATTTTTTAAACATTTCACTTCCCGATACGAATTGTTGAGAGATTTCCTATGACCCCGAAAACATTCAACAACCAGAGGATAACAACAATAATCACGACAACATTGAGGATTTTCTTTATGGTGCCCTGCATCGGTATGTAGTTATTAATCACCCAGAGAATCACACCAACAACAACCAAAACAATAACTAATTGAATTAACGGCATAGTATTTCTCCTTTCATGCTGCACATTGAAGGAGAAGAGATAACTTCCCCTCTTAATATCCTTCTTCTTTCCTGACAGGATTTGTTATCTCAATCTCAATAACTCCTTCTGCCTGCCACCTTATTATCTTCTTGCCATTCGAAGGTTTAGAAGAATTATAAAATATAATAGCAAATAGTCTGCCAATACCCGAATTAAAATCATAAGTTTGGATTAATCCTTTAATAACAGATTGCTATATTAATAGATGAAAACAGCAGAAAAGTATAAAATGATTAATTTGGCCTCAATATTTGGCTGAACCTCAGCATATTGAGGGATATTTTGAAGAGGACTGAACAGTCAAACCATGGGCGATCTTGAACCGACAGACCTGCCGCTCAAAATGGCCTCATTTTTCTCTAACCAAATCCATCACTTTGATAGCTAAATCCTTCATTGAGAATGGTTTTTGAATGAAGTTCACACCCGCGTCCAACAGTCCATGATGGACGATCACATTGGCTGTATATCCGGACATGAACAGAATCTTCATGCCGGGATAAAGGGATTGCATCCGTTCCGCCAGGTCTAAGCCGTTCATTTCCGGCATGACTACGTCGGTGAGGATAAGTCGTATCTCTCCTGCGTGTTCCTCTGCCAGCTCAATAGCCTTACCCGGCATTCCTGCGGCCAGCACCCGATACCCTATATTTTCAAGCATAATTTTAATCATCGTCAGGAGCGCAGGCTCGTCCTCCACCACCAGCACTGTTTCGCCATGGCCTATAGGGATTTCCGTCGCTCTTTCCCGCCGGATATCGATGCTTTGGTCTATGTGCCGGGGCAGATAGATTCTAAAGGTCGTTCCTTTTCCCGGTTCGCTGTAAACGTTTATGAATCCGTTGTTCTGCTTGACGATGCCATACACTGTAGATAGCCCCAGGCCGGTTCCCTGGCCTATCTCCTTGCTGGTGAAATACGGTTCAAAAATCTGATTGAGGATCTCCTTGTCCATGCCGCATCCATCGTCGCTGACGGACAGCAGCACATACTCTCCTGCCACAAACCCGGTATGACCAGCGCAGTAGATTTCGTCAAAGACTGCGTTTCCAGTTTCGATTGTTACCTTGCCGACGCCGGTAATGGCGTCCCTGGCGTTGACACAAAGATTGGCCAGGATCTGATCAATTTGCGAAGGGTCCATCTTAATCGGGCACGGATCCGCCCCGGACAGCCAGGCCAGGTCGATATCCTCGCCCATGAGATGCCGGAGCATCTTGATCATGCTCTCCACGGTCTGGTTCAGGTTAAGCACCACGGGAATGATAGTCTGCTTACGGGCAAATGTCAGCAATTGCCGGGTTATATCCATGGAACGTATTGCGGCTTTGTGGATTTCTTCAAGGTCGGCATGCAGCGGCAGGTCCGTGTCTGTTTTATCCATGGCCAGTTCCGTATAACCAAGGATCACATTGAGCATATTATTGAAATCGTGGGCTACGCCACCCGCCAGCAGGCCCGCCGCTTCCATCTTTTGGGCATGCTGAAACTGGGCAGCCAGCCGAAGACGCTCGGTGATGTCCCGTTTGACTGCCACGTAGTTTACAATCCGGTCCGAAGAGTCGCGAACGGGTGAAATCGTTGTTTCCTCGGTGTAAAGAGTCCCGTCCTTGCGCTTGTTGACTATAAGGCTCGTCCAGGTTTTTCCGCCCGAGATGGTATCCCAAAGATTGCGGTAAAATAGTTCATTCTGCTCGCCGCTCTTGAGGATGCGCGGATTCCGGCCGACAGCCTCCTCCCGGGAGTAGCCAGTCGTACGCTCGAAGGCCGGGTTCACGAACTGTATGATTCCCTGGGCATCGGTTATGACAATGGCTTCCCCTGCCTGCTCAAGGGCGGCCATCAACCTCTTACGCTCGGCCTCGGCCCGCTTTCGCGCGGTGATGTCGCGGATATTGCACTGGATTACCTTGCTATGGTCCACCAGGTAAACATTGCTGACAAACTCCACGGCGATGGGCTGTCCATCATGGGTTTCCAGCGGCAAATCCTCGTAACGGATGTATTCGTTATCCTGCAAGGCCTTGAAAGCGTCCTTGGAAGCGGCAATATCTTTTAATATTCCGAGTTCCCAGATATATTTTCCATATAATTCATCGTAAGAATAATGGAGTAAATGTAACAGAAAAGGATTGACATCAACCACCTTGCCCGTATCGGCATCAAGAATCAGGATACCGTCCTTTGCTGATTCAAAGAGGCGCCGGTATCGCTTCTCGGAATCCTGCAGCGTCTCCCAAGTTCTCTCCTTTGTCAGTAATGTTTCTTCCAGCAGTTTAATTCGCACGTTCAGTTCGGTGTCGGCAAGGCGAAGTTGTTTTTCGACTTTTGTATTTGACATAATTATAACCTCAAAAAATTTGTCTTCAGGCCGGCACCCAAGTTCAGGTAGAGTCCTTGTTAGACGGCAGATGAAGCGGATAGCTCTGAACAACCGTTTGTGAAATTAGATCGAGTATAGTAATAGTTATCCAATTGGCTTGATTAAGCAAATAGTCTGCCAATAGGCGAAGGAGAAACATATGTTTAGATTAATCTATTTATAACAGATAGTTAAATTAATAAAAACAGAACACAGCAAAGTATAAAGCGGTTTATTTGGTCTCAAGATTTGGTGGAACCTCATCATATTGATGGATATTTTAAGTAGTCAGGAGCCAGAATACAGGAGTCAGAATTCTGTATTCTGGCTCCTGACCCCTGACTACTGTATTCTTTTGTCTCCGGCCGGACTATGCCGAGCTTATGCATCCTTGCTCTTAAGGTACTCGGATGAATGCCAAGAATCAGTGCGGCTCCGTACTTTCCATCAATGCGCCATCGGGTTTCAGAAAGTATTTTAAGAATCTGATTTCGCTCAGTCTCTTCCAGGGTCCTCACACCGGATGAAAGTGAGGGAGGTGAAATGTCAAGTTTATCTGACAGCTTGAAAACCGGCCCTGGGCACAAGATCACGGCCCGTTCAATGATGCTTTCAAGCTCCCGGACGTTTCCGGGCCACGGGTATTCCTGCAACGCCTTCATCGTCTCGTTCTGAATGGAGGTAATCTGTTTGCCGAATTTCCTGGCATATCGCTCTATGAAGTTTTGTACCATCAGCGGTATATCATCTTTGCGCTGCCTTAGTGGCGGGACAGTGATGGGAAAGATGTTGAGCCGATAGTAAAGATCCTGCCGGAACCGGCCCTTGCGGACCTCTTCCTCAAGGTCCCGATTGGTCGTTGCTATGATCCGCACATCAACTTTGATAGTTTGGGACGAGCCCAGGCGTTCAAACTCGCTATGTTGAATCACTCTGAGTAGTTTAGACTGAAACTCCAGCGGTAGCTCTCCGATTTCGTCCAGGCACAAGGTTGACCCATGGGCGACCTCGAACCGGCCTATCTGCCGGGTATCGGCCCCGGTATATGCTCCCTTTTCCCTTCCGAATAATTCGCTCTCAATTAAATTCTCCGGCAGGGCAGCACAGTTAACGGTGATCATGGTCCGTTTCTTACGGGGACTCATGTTATGGACGGCGAAAGCGATCAACTCTTTTCCCGTACCGGTTTCACCAAGAATGAGGACTGTTGTGTCCATAGGAGCAACTTGTTCCGCCCGATAGAGAACATACTTAAGGCCGTCACTTTGCCCGATAATATTCTCAAATCGATATTTCATTTTGTGCTCTTTGCGGAAGTAAATATTCTCGGCCTCGAGCTGGTCTTTCATTGTTTTAATTTCAGAAAGAACCGTCCTGAGTTCAGCCGTCCGATCCTCCACTCGTTGTTCGAGCTCGTCATGGGTTTTTTGCAGCGCCTCCTCCATATTCTTGCGCTGGGTGATGTCCGTCATTTCGACAACAGTGTTGACAACACCCTTATGAGCGATAAGTGAGTTTGCGCTCAACATAAAGCAAAAAAACTTGTTATCCCCATGTTTGAAAGTGACCTCAACCGCGTGAAGGGACTTGTTACCCACTGCTGATTGAAGGACAAAAGGAGTTCCGTCGGGATAGAGGAGGTGAAATGCCTCGTCAAACGGCTGGAAGATCGGGCTTTCACCCAAAAGTACATTGGCAGACTGACTTGCACGGATGATAGTGCCTTGGTTGTCGCAGAGAATAAATATTCCCTCAGCTTGATAGAAGATTTGATTTATCAGTTTTTTCTCTGCCAATATCTCTTCATTGCGCTTTTGTTCCGTCAGATCGGTAATCACTATGCATACTACACCGGAAATATTTGAGTTCCGAAGAGCGCTTACGGAAAGTAAGACAGGTATGGAATTTTCACCTCCGGCCTGCAAGGCAAGTTCCACCTTATTGTTTTTCTTTAAACCCTGTTTAACCAATGTCTCAAACAATTGAAGGTCTGTTGATGAAATGTATTGGTTAATTGAAGATCCTGATACTTTTTCCAGAGATTCTTTGACGATATCTGCAAAACGTTGGTTACAGTAAAGAATCGTGCCGTCTGCGGCCAGTGTGACGGCCCCTTCGTTCATTGTTTCGAGCATGATCCTGTAAGGATACTCGGCGCCCGTCAGGGTAAAAACCTGATCCCCGATCTCAGTTGAGACAACGAGCGCATCCACCTCGCCGTTTCGGATAGCTCTCAAAGCCTCCTCAGCTTCCATCATCCGTGATTTGAGTTCCTGCAACTCATCCAAAAGTTGCTGACGTGTTCTATGCGCTTTGCTCATTGATTCATCCTTAGGAATTTTTGGGGCTCAAATCAATGCCTACAAGAAACTTGCCCGTATCAGACATGTCGCCGATGAGTTTCCGGAGCGGCAGGGGGAGCTTTTTGATGAGCGTTGGGACGGCAATAATCTGCTCTGCCTTGGCCAGGTCGGGCTGTTGGTAAATGTCTATCACCTTGAGTCCATATCGGCCTTTCAGGTGTTCATCACAGATTCTTCTGATATTGGCGATTGCCCGGGTCGACTTTGGGGTCATCCCTGTGACGTACAAACAAAGTACATACTTTGCCGTGTCGCGCATCGCTATAGCCTTTTCGAGTTCCTCCGCGCTTGTTTTCACTCTTTTCGTTTTCATCGGTGGTACTCCATAATTGATTTTATCATCCGGAGGCAGACCTAATATCGAGTCCCACCAGCACGCGCTCCGTGTTAGCCAGATCTCCTATAATCTTTTTAATCGGTTCCGGAAGCTTTCTTACCAGTGTGGGTATGGCAATAATCTGATCCCCTTTAGCAAGCTGGGGATTCTTTAAAAGGTCTATTACTTCAATGCGGTATTTTCCTGCGAGATGCTCTTCGCAGATTTTCTTTAAATTGGCAAAGGCCGTAATCGATTTTGGGGTCTGACCGGCTACATATAAGCGGAGATTCCAGATTTCTTCTATCGAATCGGTCTGTTTTTTCTTCCCCTTTCCTGATGAAACTGCGCTCATCTTACACTCCTTTCCCCCTTCTTTTTCGGGCGCTTTGCCTTTGAATCTGAAGGGTTACCCTTGCGAAGATGCGCCATTTCAAGGCGGTCTTCCGATAGAACAGCTTGTCTTTTCTTCTCTTCTTCCGCAATCAAATACAGCTCTTCAGATTCCGCATCGAACTCGGCACGGATGGCTGCGATCTTTTCTTCCAAAACTTTTCTCTTGCGTTCCTGCTCGCGGAGCTTGCTATCCACCTCAAACCGACGCGCCAGCTCGGAGGCCTTTTCCTCAGCTTTCTGAGTTGCCCGTGCACTGCCGGTTAATATCTCGCCGGAACCGGTATAGATATCGATAAGGCTAATGCCATGGTTTGTGAGCAGGAACTCCTGAATCTGGTTGGAGTGTGCCATACCGCGGGACTTTAAAATGTATAGACCCCGGTTGCGTTCCCCATTAAGTTCTATATCTCTGAGGAGAAGCCACGTATCGATCAGAGAAGATATCTCTTCGCTTGTGTGTTCAAGGCTGCCGGTAAAATGAGTGAGGTCCGTAAGAAATGTGGATATCTTTTTCATCTTCGTAAAGTCGATCAGGCGCGTTAATATGGATTTGACCTCTGCTGCTGTTCCGGCGGAGCTCAGGTTGCTGATCGGGTCCACAATAAAGACCTGGGGATCGAACTCCTCGATCACCTTATGAAAGGTAAGAAGATGCATCTCAAGGCCGTAAAGCGAAGGCCGGGCTGAATAAAACTTTAAAAGCCCCTTCTTCACCCATCGGGTAAGATCCAGGCCGATGGAACCCATATTCCGGATGATCTGGCTGGGCGATTCCTCGAAGGCAAAATACAGGCAGCGCTCACCCCGCAGGCAGGCAGCGTCGGCAAAGGTAGCCGACAAGCTTGTTTTGCCTGTGCCGGCTGTGCCTGAGACGAGAATAGTACTGCCACGGTAAAATCCCTTCCCGTCAAGCATTGTATCCAGCTTGGGGACGCCCGTGGCGATGCGCTCTTTGGAAACGGGGTAGTCGAGCCCCAGGGAAGTAATCGGCAGGATAGAAAGACCGCCCTCGTCTATCAGGAAAGGATACTCATCGGAGCCGTGAGATGAGCCGCGGTATTTGACAATACGCAGGCGGCGGGTGGAAAGTTGCTCATCAATGCGGAAGTCAAGCAGGATCACGCAGTCAGCCACGTATTCTTCGAGCCCGTAGCGTGTCAGCATCTTGTCGCCCCTTTCTCCTGTGACGATGGCAGTCACACCGCGGTCTTTCAACCAGTGAAAAAGCCGGCGAAGCTCTGCCCGAATGATTCCTGCGTTAGACAGCCCGGAGAAAAGCACTTCTATGGTATCCAGGACAACCCGCTTCGCTCCGATGGAATCAATTGCTGTTTCCAGACGAATAAACAATCCTTCAAGGTCGTACTCGCCCGTCTCCTCAATCTCGCTTCGCTCGATTACGACGTGGTCGGTTGCGATGAGGCCACGCGATATCATGTCAGGGAGATTAAAACCAAGGGAGATGAAGTTCTTTGCAAGATCTTCCGGTGTCTCCTCGAAGGTCATGAAAACCCCAGGTTCTCCGTAATCCATGGCGCCCCGCATTAGAAACTCCATGGCAAAAAGTGTTTTGCCGCAACCGGCACTGCCGCAGATCAGGGTCGGCCTGCCTCTCGGAAGCCCTCCCTTCGTGATCTCATCGAGACCCTTGATGCCCGTCGGGCATTTTTCAAGAACATCAACATTGTGTTTTGCCTTGACCGCCGTCATATCCCAAATCCTTTACTATTCTGAAACAATACCGCACCCACCCCTCCTCTTAAAGGATGAACGGCATCATTTTATTTTTTTGCGAAGTTAATTATCATAAAATTCATTACCTCACAATATAAAAAAGCAGGAATGGGATCTCGACATTACTCATCATCGTGAAATTTAATTTTGTTATTTTTACCGTGTTTGTCATGCGAACCCTTCACCCTTTTCATATAACACCCAATGACGTTGGCCCTGACGCTGGTAGTGACGTTCGCTGAATGGAGCCAAAAGATGTATTCTCCAGTCGTGTTTTGGATCTGTGGCTGCCAGCTCTTCAGCCTGAGCCACAGTCATGTATTCGCTGCAGCTTCGCGCTTCCATTTCAGAATATATACACTCATTGTTTTTAGTCAGCAATGCGTTACCGAATCCGACAGCAATTATTTCTTCTATGGGCAGGGTTGTATGCTTGCCGTCACAGAAAGGGCATATCTCGTTTTTGGCTTCAATGCCGCAAAGCATTTCAAATCCTGATACGGCGCTTAACAAAGACGTAACGGAATCGTACTTCGATATCATATTATGTTTATTCATCATAGAGGCCTCTTTTAAATGCTAATACCAGAATGGGGCGCCTTCTTGAGGTTCCATTATGTTTCCATGTTTGCCGATAAACCGCAGTCCATTCAAAGAATCATCGGCTATACACTCTTTTTGCAGCACACCCAATCCAAAAGGATGTATTAGATAAAGACCGCTTGTATTAATTATAATATTTTTAATCTTGCTGCTGTATTCTTTTAAAACATTGACCAGTTCCAGTGCTGAAAATCTGTCAAATTCACCCATCAGGTCAAGATGTAGGTTAGCTTTACTTTTGTGCGCAGTTATTCTGAAATTTGATGCCATTGGTTTAAACCTCCATCGATAATTTTATGCCACAACCACCGGAATCCTTGATAGCCAATAGACAATATTATTACACTTTTTACTTCCCGATACGAATCGTTGAGATATTCCCTATGATCCCGAAGGCACTTAACAGCCGGAGAATCACTGCAATAATCACCACGACATTAAGGAGTTGTCTTTATGGTGGCCTGCATCGGTATGTAGCTGTCAATCACCCAGAGCATCACCCCGACAACAATCAAAACAAGCACTAAATGAGTTAACGGCATAGTATTATTTCTCCTTTCATGCTTTTTAATTCCTTGCCATTTAAAGGTTTCGAAGAATTATAAAAATGTCCGGCAAACTTAAGAACTACCGGACATTTTTCCCTTCGCGATGTTTATCGGTAATTTATTATTTTTTAGATATTTTCCGAGAAAATGTTCCAACTCCTACCAACCCCATCCCAAGAAGCATTAAGGTGGCTGGTTCAGGAACAGATTTAGGAGGAACGTGGCCCGACGCGGAAAAACTTGCTGTTCCACCGTCGGAGTTTGCGCTAAAATACAAGTCACCAGGGGTGTCATTCAAACCGGTTATGTGCGCAATGCCAGTTATAGCAAGGCTCATTGTGTTGGAATCTCTGTAATTAATTTTAAGCCCTGTTGCGTCAAAGCTGTAAGTTTTTCCGCCAGAGACAAACGTCCAGAGTGGTATAATAGGATTTGGAGAAAGCGAAGGGGAAAACCTGAAGGGATTAAACGTAATACTCTGACCTGAAAGAGCCGCAGCATAGTCACCGGTTCCCCCTGTGGTTGAGACTACAACATTATTGAAGCCGGTGAATGCCGTAGCAAATAACAAATCTGAATTATTCTGCGCGGATGTTCCGCTAAATGATATGGCGCCCTTAATTGGGGTGGCCATCGCGTTAAATGCTAAGACACAACTTAATACAGCCACTAAACTGAAAACTTTAAACAATTTTTTCATAATTATTTCCTCTTTCATTAATATACTATTTTAGTTTTATCAAATCGGCCATAAAACCCCAAGATTTTATGCTCTGGAACAAACGGCCACCAGGAACGCAAAGAAATTGTAGAATCGGCAAAATTTTTGTTTCTACTGCACCTCCCTTCCAAATGGCTCACCTTTCCCGGTAAGGATTTAAACGGATACAAGGGTCTTCACTGTCCATGAAGTTACTAAGAACAAACATCATTGCGCTCCTTTGATAGTGCCTTCATTCGCTGTTTATAAGGATCATAAAAGGTAATAGCAATTACTCTGCCAATAGCCGAAGGAGAACTATAATTTTGAATTAATCGTATAACAACAAGGTGTTATAAATTAATGGGATGGAGTAGAGGAAAGTGTTAAATGATTCATTTTTCCTCAATATTTAGCGTAACCTCAACATATTGATGGATACGTTGAGGAGAAATCTCTGTGGTCTGAGGCGACCTTGTTATACCAAGTCACATTCAAATTCTAGCTGCGATGGCTTCGTCGGTTCTGTCCTTAAGCGTATTACATATACGCCCGCGGGAAAACCTCCTTGCCGCTTTGCTATCTTTTTGAATGCAACTTGGTATCAGACCGTTGAGTTTTGTCGATTTTCTTCCAAGAAATAAGCAAACTCCCCACCCAAAAGGTTTTTTGTAATCTTTGGATCCAATGCCGGAGCGATATCCCTGAAATAGGCGCGAATATGATTGAACACTTCTTGGTCGTTGTAGAGATAAGTTCCAACCAATGCCAATAACAGCATGATGAAAGGAATCAAGCTGATGAGGATATTAAAGGTAATCCCCGAAGATAAGAAAAACCCACTGTCATTATTGAATTTTCCCAGAGCCTGCCAAAGAAGACCGAAATTTTTTAGTATCTTTTCGAGAAATTTGAATCTCATCGATTGAGTCCGTTTCATTGCGCCAGGTGTTCCCAAAAGACAATCCACTACTCAATTTCAGTGCCGGATCCAAGCATGATGGCAAGCCCACGAGTTTCTTCATAACTTTCCAGCGCGATCTTAACAAGGCTGGTCATGGGCACCGAGAGGATCATGCCGATCGGTCCAAGAACTCATCCCCAGAAGACCATTGAGAGGAAGACAACCAGCGTTGATAGACTCAGGCCTTTGCCCATAAGTTTCGGTTCTATGATATTACCCACAACGATATGCACGACAACAAAGCCAAGGATTGTTAGAAGGGCAGACCCCACCCCTAACTGGACAAGAGCGAGAAGGGCAACGGGCAGGGCAGCAATGATTGAGCCAATGTTAGGCACATAGTTCAGCAGAAACGAAAGCATCCCCCAGAGCAAAGGAGAATCGACCCCAATGATTAAGAGCCAAAGCCAGATCACAACACCAATAGTAGCGCTGATCAGGGTTTTAATGACCAGATAGCGGTTGGCATTCCGGCTGAATTTCTCAATAGCAGACAGAGCCCTCTCCGGGTTTTTTAAAAAAATCCTTAATTTCTTTGGAAAATCTGCTGCCTCCAGAAGGATGAACACTACCGTAAGCAGGATCAGAAACGTATTGGTAAGGACAGTGCTGAGAGCTGAGAATATACCGCCAACCAAGTTCATCACCCACCCCGGATTGAAAGTAGCAGTTTCCTTGGCAGGTTGTTTTGTGCTCATAGGAGAAACGCTGCTCGAAACATTTTCGAATGGATTCGTGGGACGGTTCAATTAGGCTCAAATTTTGCGTGCAGTGAAGCATAGCGCTATCCTCGAAATACTAAATGTATTCCTGTGGTTAAAATTTTCGCCCGCCTTGACCTTGACCAAACTGAAACATTTTGAAAGTGGCTCAAAAGTCTTAATAAACATATCGGATGATTTCCATCTTGAAAGACGGTATGGTTTGTTGTATTGTTTCAGATTCAAATTTAATGCAAGCTTATCTGCAATTTTAAGTATAAGAACAGATAAAATACTGAAAGGTGATAGTGAATACAGGCTGGCTCAATATAAAAAATATTTTAGATCCTGCAACAGGTTTGGGAGCCTTATTCCTGGCCATAGTTTTGGTGTTTATCTCCCTCTGGGCCTGTTCCGTTACAACACGGCTTGCTCATGGATCAAACTGGGTTATAGGAAAACTGAAATTTAAGATTGATGAAACGGTAGTCAAATACGGTTTGCGTTTCAAAAATCTTCTTATCTGGATGTTGTTTTTAATATTGTATGCCAGTTTTGTTCCGGGGCTTAGGGCATTGTTCAGCACAATTGTTGCGGGCGCCGGTATCACTGCTCTTGTGGTAGGTTTTGCAGCAAAAGCATCCCTTGCGAATATAATTTCAGGACTTAGCATTGCAGTATACAGGCCCATCCGGATCGGCGATAAAATATCAATAGAAGGCGAATACAGCGTTGTTGAGGATATCACGCTGCGCCATACTATTGTAAGATCCTGGGATTACAAACGGCTTGTAATACCGAACTCGAAACTGGATGAAATGACCCTGATAAATTACAGCATAATAGATCCGCGCATGAAATGCACAATAGATTTAGGAGTAAGTTATGACACTGATATTGATCTTGCCAGAGAAGTTATTCTGGATGAAGCATATAAATGTCCTTACCGCGACAAAAATGGAGAGAATGAGCCGTATCTTATGGTCAAATCTCATGGAGATTTTTCAATCGGAATGAGGTTGTATTTATGGGTTTTAGATATAGATGATGCATGGAGTGCAAGATTCTGGCTGCTTGAAAGTATAAAAAAGCGTTTTGACCGCGAAGGCATTGAAATCCCCTTTCCATATCGAACCGTGGTTTACAAGAATGATCTGCCGGCTCCCAGACATAAAAATGATTCTAATACCAGGTCTTAATCAGATGGAAATTATAAAACATATATTATGAACTATCTGCTTGAAATAAAAAATCTTGTTAAAAAATATAAGCAGGTGGTTGCGGTTGACGGCATAAGCTTTTCAGTTACTGAGGGAACCTGTTTTGGTCTTATAGGCCCGAATGGCGCCGGCAAAACAACTACCATTGAAGTAATTGAAGACATAATCCCTCCAACTTCAGGCGAAATTCTTTATAAAGGCAAACCCAGGTCATCGTCTTTTAAACAGGAAGTAGGAATACAATTCCAGCAGACCGCTTTGCTTTCTTCACTTACTATACGTGAAACCTTGAAAATATTTAAAAGCCTTTACAATAAATCGGCTGATATTGAAGAAATTATTGATATCTGCAATCTGCGTGAAATACAGAAAAGAATAAATGATAAAATTTCCGGAGGACAGAAACAACGTCTTATGCTCGCTCTTGCGATGATTAATAAGCCAGAGCTTATGTTTTTAGATGAACCTTCAACAGGACTCGATCCCCAGGCAAGACGAAATCTGTGGAGTATTATTCATAAAATAAAAGAAAAAGGGAAAACGATTATTTTAACAACTCATTACATGGAAGAGGCACAGCGCATATGTGATGAAATTGCAATAATGGATAATGGAAAGATAATAGCACAAGGTACCCCCAATCAACTTATTAAAAAATATTGTGAAGAAATTACTATAATCTTGCCTAAAGACAGCATTGGCTTTTCCATGGAACAGATTCCTTTCAGATATCTTGAGATAAACGATAAAATTGAAATCAAAACAAGCGATATTAATTCCTGCCTTAATATTTTGATATCAAAATGCACTGATTTAACTGAACTTGTTGTCCGTTCCCCCAATCTGGAAAACGTATATTTAAATTTAACAGGAAAACGGCTAAGAGATTAGATATGAGCTTTAAAAGACTTTGGGCAATGTTTCATGCACGTAACATAGAATTTTTCAGGGACTGGTCGGCCCTTGGCTGGAATTTTTTTTTTCCTTTTTTAATTGTTGCAGGATTTGGAATGGTTTTCGGTGGAAATGATTATACTGAATACAAAGTCGGAGTTTTTCCGTCTCAGTATGAGATAATACACTCTGAAAGAACCGATCTTCCTTTGCGATTTGCAGAAACCCGCTATATCAGGTTTATAGGATTTAAATCTTATGAAAACGGAATAGAAAAATTAAAGCATCATAAAATAGATTTTCTGGTTAAAGCCGGTTCGCCATCACATGAATATTGGGTCAGTGACAGCTCCCCAAAAGGTTATATAATCGAAAAGATATTTAAAAGCTCTCTGCTGCCGGATATAAAAAACATTGCCGAAAAAAAGGAAATAAAAGGAAATGAAATAAGGTATATCGACTGGCTGTTTCCCGGCATCCTTGCAATGAATATGATGTTCAGCGCTCTTTGGGGTGTTGGATATGTAGTGGTACGTTACCGTAAAATGGGTGTGCTAAAGCGTCTGAATGCAACCCCTCTTACGGCTTTTGAATATCTTAGTTCACAGGTATTGTCGCGAATATTTATTCTATTATTTACCCTCGGAGTTGTCTGGTTTGGATGTGATCTGGTTTTTCATTTTAAGGTTGCAGGTTCTTATTTTGACCTTTTTATAATTTTTTTTACCGGAGGCATATGTCTTAGTGCATATGGGCTTGTTATTGCCGCAAGAGGATTCAGCGAAGAGTTTACAAGCGGCGTTGTGAATTTTATCAGCTGGCCCATGATGTTTTTATCCGAAGTATGGTTTTCCCTCGAAGGGTCACCGCACTGGATAAAATTAATAGCCAAACTCTTTCCGTTAACCCATATGCTTTCAGCCGCAAGAAAAGTAATGAACGACGGAGCTACTCTGTCTGATGTTAGCCCTGAACTTGCAGTTCTGATTTTTATGACACTGCTTTCAATTGTGGCAGGAGCGGCACTCTTTTCCTGGAATAAATAAATTGTTTTTGTATTTATTGACTTTTTTTGTTCATTGCATTATGAAATTTTTATAAATAATACCCTGCTTTATTGGACTTTTTACCAGGGCGTGCTTATTTTTCAGGCTTATCCTGTCGATATTATTAATCAGTTTTATAACAAGCGAGGTGAGTGCCATAAAAATAATTAATAAAATTAAAGATATGCAGGAATTTTCAGATCGTGTCCGGGCAAACAGCGAATGTTTGGCTTTTGTTCCTACAATGGGCTTTTTACATCAAGGCCACCTTGCACTTATGAAAAAAGGTCGCGAGTTAGCAGATGTTGTTGTTACGAGCATATTTGTCAATCCCACCCAGTTCGGCCCGAATGAAGATCTGGCATCATATCCCAGAAATATCGAAAGAGATCTTGAACTGCTGGAAAAAGAACGTGTTGATGTAGCGTTTATTCCGGATGCAAAAGATATCTATCCTGATAGATTTCAGACCTATGTGGAATTAAAAAGCCTTCCTGATCATCTGTGCGGCCTGTCAAGGCCTGTTTTGTTCAGGGGAGTTTCAACGATAGTTTCCAAATTTTTTAATATTGTAAAACCTCATATTGCTGTTTTCGGCCAAAAAGATTTTCAGCAGCTTCTTGTGATAAAGCAAATGGTTTCCGATCTTAATTTCGATATCGAAATAGTTGGAGTTGCTACTGTAAGAGAAAAAGACGGGCTTGCCATGAGTTCAAGGAATACTTATCTTAGTCCTGAAGAAAGGATTAATGCCTTATCCTTGTATAAATCTTTGGAAAAAGCCATGGAAATGGTAGGAGCAGGAGTAAGGGATTCATCAAAAATTATTGCGCAGGCAACAGAATTAATAAACTTATGTCCGGATGCTTCTATAGATTATATAAAAATTTGTGATTCCGAGACACTTGAAAGTATAGACACGTTTGACAGACCGGCTGTGATGGCTCTTGCAGTAAAAATCGGAACAACAAGGCTTATAGACAATATGGTATTACAGGCTTAATGCCGTTAACATTCGCGCTTACATATTGAACAATTAAAGGAGACGATTAATGGACAATGAACAATACTTTTTTACATCAGAATCAGTAACCGAAGGACATCCTGATAAAGTTGCGGATGCCATTTCCGATGCCATACTTGATGCTATTATGGAAAAAGACAAAAACTGCCGGGTGGCCTGCGAAACTCTTGTTACTACAGGACTGGCATTTATAGCCGGAGAAATAACAACCGAATGTTATGTTGATATGCCTCAGATAGTAAGAGATACCATTCGTGAAATCGGATACAGTTCTTCCCAGATAGGATTCGACTGGAAAACATGTTCAGTTATAACAAGTATTGACCATCAATCGCCTGATATTGCCCAGGGTGTAAACACCGGCCAGGGGCTGTATCTGGAACAGGGTGCAGGCGACCAGGGCCTTATGTTCGGTTATGCCTCTGATGAAACTCCTGAATTAATGCCCATGCCCATAGTATATGCTCATAAACTTTGTCACCGGCTTGCTACAGTAAGAAAAAACGGGGCGCTGGATTTCCTGAGGCCTGACGGTAAAGCCCAGGTTACAATAGAATACGAAAACAGCTGTCCCAAAAGAGTTGATACCATAGTTATTGCTGCACAGCATAAACCTGATGTAACTTATGATGATCTCAGAGAAGCTATTATAAACGAAGTGATAAAAAAAGTTATCCCCAAAGATATGATAGATGGTGACACAAAGTTTTATATAAATGCTACCGGAACATTTGTTTTAGGCGGCCCAATGGCAGACTGCGGGCTCACCGGCCGTAAAATTATTGTTGATACCTATGGCGGGCAGGGAAGTCATGGCGGCGGATGCTTTTCCGGCAAAGACCCATCAAAGGTGGATAGAAGCGCTTCATATATGGGAAGACACATTGCAAAGAACATAGTAGCTGCCGGTATTGCAAAAAAATGCGAAATACAGGTTGCTTATGCTATAGGTGTTGCAAACCCCATATCTATATTGATTGATTTTAAAGGAACGGGAGTTGTTCCGGGAAAACGCGTAAAAGAAATAGTAAATGAAGTTTTCGACTTAAGACCGGCTGCTATTATTGAATATCTTGACCTTTTGCGGCCTATCTACAAGAAAACCGCAGCCTACGGGCATTTTGGGCGAAGTGAGCCTGAATTTACCTGGGAAAAAACCAATATGGCGGATGTGCTGAGAGAAAAGGCAGGATTGTAAATATTTTAATGAGCCAGTTTCAAAACGTCCCATTTAGGCCGATCTTTTGCGTTGGGCTCAAATTTTGCACGCAGTGAAGCATAGCGCTATCCTCGAAGTACTAAATGTATTCCTGTGTTTAAAATTTTCGCCCGCCTTGACCTTGACCGAACTGAAATGTTTTGAAAGTGGCTCTAATACGTCAGGAGTATAAAATGGTCAGTAAAGTAAAAAAGAAAAAAGTTGCAGGCACACCTAAGCTGGATCTTTCACTTGCTTATAAAGTCGCCGATATTTCTCTTGCTGAATTAGGCATTAAAGAAATGGAACTATCTGAAAGAGAAATGCCCGGTCTTATGGCTGTCCGTGAAAAATATGGACCCCAAAAGCCCCTTAAAGGCATGAAAATAATGGGAAGTCTTCACATGACTATTCAGACGGCCATGCTGATTGATACCTTAAAAGCTCTTGGCGCCGATATCCGCTGGGCGACGTGCAACATATTTTCCACTCAGGATCATGCAGCCGCGGCAATAGCAAAAAAAGGATCAGCAGCAGTATTTGCCTGGAAAGGTGAAACGCTTGAAGATTTCTGGTGGTGCACGGAACAGGCGCTTATCTGGCCGGACGGCACAGGGCCGGATCTGATAGTAGATGATGGTGGTGACGCCACTTTATATATTCATCAGGGTGTTATGGCGGAAAATGATCCCTCATTGCTTGACAAAGAATATGATAGCCCTGATATGAAATGCCTTATCGCACGGCTTAAAGACAGTTATATAAGGGATCATGGATTCTGGACGAAAACAGCATCCGCAATTAAAGGGGTTTCCGAGGAAACTACCACAGGTGTTCACAGGCTTTACACCCTTGCAAAAAACAACCAGCTTTTATTTCCGGCTTTTAACGTTAATGATTCCGTTACTAAATCCAAATTCGACAATCTGTATGGATGCAGGGAATCGCTTGCAGACGGCTTGAAACGCGCAACCGACATCATGATTGCAGGCAAAATGGTAGTAATATGCGGATATGGCGATGTGGGCAAAGGATGCGCCCGGTCAATGCGCGGTTTTGGAGCACGGGTAGTAATAACCGAAATTGATCCTATATGCGCTCTTCAGGCAGCCATGGAAGGCTATGAAGTTTCGACCATTAAGGATGTTGCTTCTGCAGCCGATATATTTGTAACTGCAACAGGCTGTTGTGATGTCATAACCGGCGAGCATATGGAAAAGATGAAGGATGAAGCCATAGTATGTAATATAGGTCATTTCGACAGCGAGATTCAGACAAACTATCTTATAAACACGGCAGAGTGCAAAAAGATTAATATTAAGCCGCAGGTGGACAGGTGGATATTAAAATCCGGGCGTTCGATTATTCTTCTTGCCGAAGGAAGGCTTGTAAACCTTGGGTGCGCAACAGGACATCCCAGCTTTGTTATGAGCAACAGCTTTACAAACCAGTGTCTTGCCCAGATAGCGCTTGCAACCGGAAAATATGAAAAGCAAGTCTATACTCTTCCAAAAACACTTGATGAAGAGGTGGCCCGCCTGCATCTTTCACGGCTGGGAGCAAAACTTACAAAGCTTAGTAAAAAACAGGCGGATTACCTTGGGGTTTCTATAAAAGGGCCTTTCAAACCTGACTATTACCGTTATTAGTTATAAGACCATCACTTTAAATTTTGCAGGGCGGCATTTGAAATGCCGTCCTGCAAATATAAGGTTGTTTTGTACAAACAGACTGCGACAGTCGAGAAGCCTTTGTTGACTAAAGCTCCTCCCGTGGATTGGGCAGAGGAAGAATTCGGGAATATCGGTTTGGGTGACAAACGGCTGAGCCGCAGGCTTGTCACCATTGCCCGGGATTTTTATGCACGGCCGCAGGCCAGCATTCCGCAGGCCTGTCAGA